>JBGPJR010000288.1:0-2535 GCA_041485545.1 Terriglobia bacterium | reverse complement strand
GGCGAGCGTGGGTGGGTAGTGCTCGAAGATCCGCCGGGCCCTCTCGACCGACTCCGGCGGCAGGATCGTGCGGTAAGCCTCCACAACATCCACGCGGGCGCCGCGCTGGCGCAGCGCCTCCGGGAGAACATCGCGCGCCACACGGGCGCGCGGGATGAGAATTCGCTTGCCCTTCAGCGGCACTCCTGCAAACGCCTTCACCACGCCTTCCGCGACATACTCACGCGGCACCTTGTCAACACGCAGCAAATGCTTCCCCAACTCGGCAGCGGTCGCCGGGCCGATGGCGCACAGCTTGGCCCCGGCCAGTTGCCGGATGTCCGCTCCCGCCGCCGCCATGCGCGCGAGGAACTTTCGGACCCCGTTGGCGCTCGTGAAGATTACCCAATGGTATTGCCGCAACCGGCGCACGGCTCGGTCTAGGCCGGACCAGTCTTCCGGGTCCGCGATGCCGATCGACGGCAGCAAGATCGTCTCGGCGCCCAACGCCTGCAGCGGAGTAATCAACTCGCCCGCTTGCTCGCGGGGCCGAGTAATCAGAATGCGCTGGCCGAACAGAGGGAGCTTCTCCAGCCATTGCAAGCGCTCGCGCAGGCGCACCACGTCGCCGACCACGGCGAGCGCAGGAGGCTCGATTCCGGCGGAACGCGTGCGTTCGACGATCGTTGCCAGAGTCCCAACAACGGTTTGCTGCTCGCCGCGGGTGCCCCTGTGGATGACTGCAACGGGCGTGGAAAAGGGGCGTCCAGCGCGGATCAGCTGTTCCGCAATCTGCGGCAGTGTCTGGACGTTGGCAGAAAACACTAGAGTGGAAGCGCCGCGAGCAATTCGTTCCCAATCGATGCTGGTGCCGTTCTCCTCTTCGGGGTCTTCGTGCTCGCTGACGAACAGCACACTGGATGACAACTGGCGGTGGATAACAGGAATTCCCGCGTACGCCGGCACCGCGTAGTTCGCGCTCACTCCGGGAACGACCTTCCAGGGAATGCCATGAGTGGCCAGATACTCGGCTTCTTCGCCGCCGCGAGCCGATGTGAACGGGTCTCCACCCATCAATCGGCACACCTTCTTGCCGAGCCGGGCCTTTTGCGCGAGGATCTCGTTGATGGCGTCCTGCGAAAGGCGCTCTTCGGCATGCGCTCCGACATGGATCAACTCCGCGCCGGGTTTGGTTTCGTTGAGCAGCTCCGGATTGGCCAGATCGTCGTAGAGCACGACGTCCGCCTGGCGCAGAATTCCGTATCCCTTGAGCGTGAGTAGGCCCGGATCACCCGGGCCCGCGCCCACCAGATACACTTTGCCAGCCGCTTTTTTCGGATCGGCCGTCATGCAGCCATGGTACAACAACAATCGCATCTGCTCGGCGAGCTTGCCGCGGGTTGCTGTGTGCAGTAGTCTCGGAAGAGGCTCCGCTGGAGAGCCGCCCGGTAGAGTTCGCAGCCTCATGGCGCGATCGTGACTCATTCGTCCAAGGCTCCCGAGAACTGGCTCCATCGAACGACCGTAGGGATCGGCCTTTCCAGCCTATTCAGCGACTGGAGCCACGAAATGGCCACTGCGATCCTGCCGGCGTACCTGGCGTCGGTGGGCGCAGGACCCGGCTGGCTGGGACTCATCGAAGGGCTGGCGGATGGCCTGTCCAGCGTGGCCAAACTGGCCGCCGGCCACTACACCGACCGGCTGGAACGTCGCAAACCGCTGGCGGTCGCCGGCTATGCCATTACGACCCTAGCGACTGCTTCGTTGGCTTTCGCGTCGAGTGCGTCGGGGGTTCTGGTAGCTCGCTGCTCCGCCTGGGTGGGTCGCGGCGTTCGCGGTCCCGCCAGAAAGACTCTGCTCGCCGCTGCCGTGCCCCCAAGCGCGTATGGCCGCGCCTTTGGTTTCGAGCGCTTGATGGACACCACCGGCGCAATCGCCGGGCCGCTAACTGCGCTGTGGTTGCTGCACCAGCAGCCCGGTGATTTTCGACGCGTGTTCCTGATCTCGGTTATCCCCGGCACGCTTGCAGTGATCTGCTTTGCGCTGCTGGTGAAGGAACAAGCGCGGGGGCATGCTTCCGGGGTGCCGTCGTTCTGGCACGGACTGCGCAGCCTGCCGACTCGATTTCGGCGGTTTTTGCTCGCCGTAGGAATTTTCGGCGCTGGGGATTTCGCACATACCCTGCTCATCCTGTACGCCACCGAGGCGCTGACACCCGCGGTTGGCCGCGCGGCTGCGGCCGGAATTGCCATTGGCCTCTACGTGGCTCACAACGTGTTCTACGCCGCTTTCTCCTACATCGCGGGATGGCTGGGTGACCGCTACTCGCGGCACGCACTGCTGGCGTCCGGGTACGGGCTGGCGGCACTGGCCGCCTTGCTACTAGCTGCACAGAGCCGAAACCTCGCCGTATTAGGCTCAATCTTCATCGTCGCAGGGATTTATGTCGGCGCTGAGGAGGCTCTGGAGGATTCGCTGGCGGCAGAATTAGTTCCCAGCGCGCAGCATGGCATCGCCTTTGGAACACTCGCCGCCGTCAACGCCGTGGGCGATTTC
>JBGPJR010000287.1:0-2600 GCA_041485545.1 Terriglobia bacterium | reverse complement strand
GTGCCTACCTCGAGCAGCGAACCGACGCGGCCGTGGATCCGGGCGCGGCCCCGAGTGGGCTCCGTGATGCGAGAGAGGATCTTCAGCAGCGTGCTCTTGCCGGCCCCGTTGCGGCCGATGATCCCGAGGCACTCGCCGTGTTTCACCTCGAATGACACGTCCTGCAAGGCCCAGATGGACTCCTCGCTCGAATCCCGCCCGCCGTTTCGCAGCCGGCGTAGCGGCGCCGCCAGGGCGTCGCTGAGGGTGTCGCGCAACGTCCGGTAGCGCTCCCGCCGGCCCAGGCGGTAGAGCTTGCTCAGGCCTTCGCAGCGGATGGCAATATCACTCATGACCCATGCGCCTCGTGCAGCCCTCCACGACCAGGTCCCGATTTGAGCACACCTTTGTTGCTATCAACCAGCGGTTCTGCGCACCGGGTCGCAGTTCAGGGACGGCGAATCTCCACCACCTTGGAGATACGATCCGTGTGTCAAACCCGGCTGCCGCCAGGATCCGTATGCACTCTTCTTCCAGCTCGCTCGAATGCGTCTCGATGATCCAGGCGACACGTTCCAATCCCAGCAGCCTTTGGGCTCCTTGCAGAATGTCTACCTCGCCGCCATCAACGTCGATCTTGATCAGCAGGGGCTCCGCAAGGTTCGGCAACAGCGAATCCAGAGTGCAGGCGCCGTCACCGTTTGCTGAGCCGAGTAGCTTGGATGAAATGCTGATCCTGGAATCCGTTGAGAAGTGGTTCGCCGAGAGGTTGGCGATCAGCCGAGATCGTTCGGCCGCTGAGGGCTCAAAAGCGAGGACTCGGCTTGCCGGGGTCTTTGCCAGGAAGTACAGAGTGTGTTCGCCCTGCCCCGCTCCGGCGTCTACCGCTGTGCGAATGCCCCGACCGAGCTCCTCGAGCCAGGGGTACAACTCGCGCTCGAACAGGCCAACGTATAGCTGGGTTTGGTGCCGAAAATCGACCCCCATCCGGAGTCCATGAAATGCGCCACCCCGAATGGTGCGCACCCGGGTTCCACTTGGCGCCACCAAGCCTTTAGCCCTGGAAAGAAGCCTGCTCATCTCGGCCCGTTTACTCTCATGAACCCCGATCGGTATCAACTACACTACGTCCGCGAACGTCCGCTCCATCCGGCGGAAGTAGAACAGGCCGCCGACCAGCATCACCGCGACCACCAGAACCGAAACCGCCAGCAACGGTCCCGGGCTCACCGCTTTGCCGAGCAGGGCCCAGCGGAAGCCCTCGACCACGCCGGCCATGGGGTTCAGGCCGTAGAGCGCGCGCCACCTCTCCGGAACCAGGCTGCTCGGGTAGGCCACCGGCGTGGCGAAGAGCCAGAACTGGGTCAGGAAGGGGATGGTGTAACGCACGTCCCTGAACTGCACGTTGAGCGCCGAGAGCCACAGCCCCACCGCCAGCGCCGTGGCCACCGCCAGCAGAACAAACAGCGGCAGCGCGACCACCGCCGCGCCCGGCGTGATGCCGTAATACCAGAGCAGGCCGAGCGCCACGCAAAACGACAGGCCGAAGTCCACCAGCCCGGCCAGCACCGCCGAAAGCGGAATCACCAGGCGCGGGAAGTAAACCTTCGTGATCAGGTTTTGATTGCTCACCAGGCTGCCGGACGACTCGGTCAGCGCGTAGGCGAAAAGCTGCCAGGGCAGCAGCCCGATGTAGGCGAAGACCGGGTAGGGCACCCCGTCGGACGGCACCTTCGCCAGCCGCCCGAAAAACACGCTGAACACCAGCATGCTGAGCACCGGCTGCAGAATGGCCCACGCCGCCCCCAGGGCCGTCTGCTTGTAGCGGACCTTGACGTCGCGCCAGACCAGGAAGTAGAGCAGCTCGCGGTACTCCCAAAGGTCGCGCAGCTTCAAAGCCCCCCAGCCGCGCGGCGGCTCGATGTCGATAACCGGGATCGGGTCAACCACGCTCTGCTCAACCGTGCTTGGCTCAACCATGGTCGAACCCGACACTTCACTCTCCGCTATTCTTGGCACGGTTCGCTACACAATACGGTAACAGAGACGTGCCGCACGCACGAGTGCGTGCGCCACGTCGCCGGTCACAAGATCTTTGTCCCTTAGAATCATTCACTTGCCGCGCCCGACGCCCGTTTCGCTTGCATCCCCCGGCTATGCTGGAATCAGGAGGCTTTTATGGCTTGTCTGGGCTACTTCTCGAAGGATTCACAGCACGTGCAGGTGCGCCGCTCCGCCCGCCGCGCGTTCAACGGGCACGGTCCGGTGCTGGAGGGCCGCGCCGAGGCCGGCGCTGCGCTCAGAACCGACGATCAGCAAGCCCGCCTTAGACCCGAACATCTGCAGCGCCAGCATCACTTCGGCGGCCCCCTGGAGGCCGACCACGTCCTGCAATCTCACATCAGCACCAAGTCTGTTGATAAGAAAACCCGTTCCTAATGAGGCCGACGTGGCGCACGCACCGTAGTTCGTAGATCTTAGCGCCCGTCATAGAATTACCATGCCAGCACGCCGAGTCCGCTTGCTCACGCGCGCGGCTCAGAAAACCCTTCCGAGCCGCGACCGTCAGGGAGCGGTTGGCACTGTTATTTCTTGACAGACCCTTAGATCTTAGATCGTGG
>JBGPJR010000286.1:0-2669 GCA_041485545.1 Terriglobia bacterium | reverse complement strand
GACCTGCTTTCGCTTTCCCCGCAGCAGGAGGTGCGGAGCTGGTGGGAGCGCGCCGTCATCCCACTGGTTTTCGAGCGGCTGGCGCAACTGTATCCTTACGCGCGTGTGAATGACCCGGCCGACCCGCTGGCCGCCGCCAACGGACAGTATCTGCTGATCCGAAAGGAGGTCTACTCCCGGCTGGGCGGGCATGAAGCCGTGCGGGAAGAAATCCTGGAGGATGTCGCCCTGGCGGCGCGCGCCAAGCAGGCCGGTTTTCGGATCTGGTTTGGCTCCGGAAACGGCGTGGTTCGCACGCGGATGTACCGCCGGTTCGGAGAGATGTGGCGCGGGTGGACGAAGAATCTTTTCCTTCTCTACCGTCGCGATCGCCGCGCGGTGCACCGCGCGGCGGCTGGACTGGCTCTTCGTTACTGGCTGCCACAATTGGCCGGAGCAGTGCTGCTCCTGATCGGCTTTCCCGCGGCGGGCTACGGCCTTGTAATCTTGTTGTATGCGGCGCGCGAGCAGGTTCGCTACGCCGCCCGCCTGCGTGCCTCCGGCGCGGACGCTTCCGCGGCTCTATGGGCCCTTCCCGGAGCGCTTCTGCTTTTCCTGTTGCTCCTCAACTCGGAACGGCGGTACTCTCAAAATTTGGGGGTCGAGTGGAAGGGGCGGCGTTATTCCCCGCGCACAGACCCCTCCGACAAGCGACCCTGAACCGCGCTGCAGCCTTGCAATCACACGGAGAGTCCAGGAGATGATTTATCTTACCCGGCGCGCCGAGTTTTCCGCGTCGCACTACTATCACAGCCCCGCCTTCTCTCCCGAGGAGAACCGCCGCCTGTTCGGCAAGTGCAATAATCCGCACGGGCACGGCCATAACTACGTGTTGGAGGTGACAGTCCGGGGCCCCATTGACGCCCGTTCCGGGATGGTCGTGGACCTCAAGCAGCTTAAGGAAGTCCTGCGCCAGGAAGTGATCGAGGTGCTCGATCATCGCTTCCTGAATGAGGAGGTGCCCGCTTTCCACCATCTCATCCCGACCACGGAGAACCTGGCCGTAGAGATCTGGCGGATGCTGGAGCCGAAGCTGCAGTTCTGCGAACTGCACCGCGTGCGCCTGTATGAGACGCCAGACCTGTACGTGGACTATTTCGGAATGCAACCGACCGCGAGCACCGGCGCTGCGGGCAAGCAGGAAAAGGAACTGACGGCTGGCAGATGACGATCGCACAGCACAATCCGGCGGTTCACCTCACGCGCCGGTATTGGTTCAGCGCCTCGCACCGGCTGCATCAACCCGTGCTGGCGGAGGCACAAAATCGCGAGCTCTACGGGAAATGCAACAACCCGGGCGGCCACGGGCACAATTACCATGTGGAGCTGACGGTCGCCGGACCCGTGAACCCTCGCACCGGAATGGTCGTGCACCTGGGCGAACTGGACGAGTTCGTGCAGACTCGGGTCCTGGAACCATTTCACGAGAGCTACCTCAACGCGCAGCCCCAGTTTCAGAACGTGGTTCCGACCACCGAAAATTTATGCCTGGAGATTTACCGGATTGTGAAAGAGGGCTGGCGCCAACTGCCTTCCGCGCAGCAGGCCACGCTGGAGCGGGTGCGGCTGGAGGAAACCACTTCGAACTTCTTTGAATATCGCGGCGACAGTGCCGGAACGGCCTTGTCTCCGTCGCTGATGTAGCGTTCCATCCGCGCTCGCCAGCGAATACCCACACAACAGGAGCCCACGCCATGAAAAAAAGCACCATGCGAGTCGTTTCCCAAAATGCAGCAACCGCAGCCGGGAAGCATGCTGACACCCGTGCCGCTGGGAACAATCGCTTGCCGGCGATCCTGCGCGACATGCTGGCGGCTTTGGGAGAGGACCCTCGGCGGGAAGGATTGCGCGGGACGCCGGAGCGAACGGCGCAGGCCCTGCGCTTCCTAACCAGCGGTTACCGCACCGACGTGGACGAGGTGCTGAACGGCGCGCTGTACAGCGTCAGCTACGACGAGATGGTGATCGTCAAGGACATCGAGCTGTTCAGTCTTTGCGAGCACCATTTGCTTCCCTTCTTCGGGAAATGCCATGTGGCCTATGTCCCCGGCAAGAAGGTGATCGGGCTCAGCAAGATTCCCCGCCTGGTGGACATGTTCGCGCGGCGCTTGCAGATTCAGGAACGGCTGACCACACAAATCGCTCAGACCATCCAGGAAAAGATCCGCCCGCAAGGCGTTGCGGTGGTGATCGAGGCGCGGCATCTGTGCATGATGATGCGGGGGGTGGAGAAGCAGCACTCCCAGGCCGTGAGCAGCGCCATGCTGGGCGTCTTTAAGAAGCAGCAGCAGACCCGCGACGAGTTCCTCTCGCTGGTCCTGAGCTCCCCCCGCACCTGATCCGCAGCAGAGCTGCGGGCGCATCACCCTTGCGCATTAGCGGTTGACGGCGCCTCCGCGTGCTTGGGAGACGACACGTATCCCACGATCCGATCCTTGAGAATCTGCTGCACGACGATCTCGGTGGCTTGGCGGTCGCCCACGCGGTAAAACTGCACCGGCTCGAAGACGGTCTTGTCCTTTTTCTCGATGGTGCGGTCGTCGGCAATCAGATTGACGGTGTACTTCTGCCGCTTGACGTCGGTGCTGCGGAGCTCTAGCTGGAGAGGTCCGACGCGCTGGCGCTTGCTG
>JBGPJR010000285.1:0-2685 GCA_041485545.1 Terriglobia bacterium | reverse complement strand
GCCCGCTCGGACTGAGCCTCGCTGGGCTTGGCAAAGTCCATCACCAGGAAGCGTGAACCGTCGTCCAGCTCCGCCCCAATTCTCTGCTCCGTCAGCCGGATGTACGTCTCCCACGCCGCCAGCGTCTGCGGCTGCAGCGCCGCCCCGGCTGCAGACCGGATCGCAACCAGACCACAAAGAAGCGCCACCACCAACTGTCTTCTGTGGGCCACTCTATCCTCGGGGCTCGGGCCGGTAGATGCTCTGATTCAACGTGCGCTGGGCAAACGGGAGATAGGCCAGCGCTGCCGCGGCAGCGAGGGCCAGTCCGAATCCGATCTTCCGTACCAACAGCAGCGGGGAAGCGGCCCAGATTGTATCCAGGATGAATAGCAGCGGGAAAATCCTTCGATACTGCACACCAGCCGCCGGATGGTTCAATCCAACGGATGTGAGCAAGTAGAGCCGCACCGCGATCCCGCACATGGCCAGCGTCAGGGCCACTGGCACTAACACCGCTGTCGGGGCGTGCAACACTTCGCCTAGCACCTCGCCCATCGCGTCGGTCTTATAGAGCGCCGCGCAATACATGGCCAGGTATCCCAATTGGATGGCCAGGAACAGGATGCGCGATGGAGCGCGCGGCAAAAAATACTCCGCAGCAGCGCTGGTGGGCATCGATGCAGCAGGTTTCACTGAGATCGGGTCCGATGCATCATTGCGGACCAGACCCGTTACTCCCGGCAGCGGCCACGCAGACGCATCTGCGGATTGCGGCGGCGAAGAGACCGCAGCGCTGGAACCGTCCATCGGAACGCCGGGCGGTGTCCCTCGCGCACGGTCGGCGTCAATCGTCTCGACTGGAACCAGGAAGCGGTAGCCCTTCCGTGGCAGCGTCTCAATGAAGCGCGGTTGCTCGGCCTGTTCGCCGAGAGCGTCGCGGATCTTGCGCATGGCCGTGTTGATGCCGTGGTCAAAATCCACAAACTGGTCTTCGCCCCAGAGCGCCTTCTCAATTTCCTCGCGGGTTACCAGTTCACCGTGGCGGCTTGCCAGCAAGGCCAGCAGTCGTACCGGCAGGTCCTGCATCTTGATCAGGCGGCCACTTTTTCTTAGCTCCCGCGTACGCAGGTCCAGCTCAAAGGACTCGAAACGCAGTAGCCCGGCGGATTCGGAGTTTGGCATCTTACCCGCCTCAGAACGCAGGATTTAGCGGCGAGAATTATAGCATCCATCCAGGCCCGTTCTCCGGCAGACGTGGGAGCCGGAAGGGGCTCCCGAGAGCCCACAGGCCCGTGAATCCGGCCGCAGTTCACCTTCCGTTCACCCGCCGTTCATCCCTGTATCCATAAGAAAACAAGCGCGCTTCTTGTACAGCAACAAGTCAGGCGGCGAAAGAAAAAGATCACCCGCGGTGCATTGATGCGCCTCGTGTCCTGCCCGAAGATCAGTCGCGGAACGGGAGAGCAGGCGCCATGACAAGACAAAGGACGTCGGATGTGAAGCGAGAAACCTTGGCGGGTTCCAGGGCCTCTCGTCCCCACTTCAACTCACAGGAGGTTACGATGCGAAATTTAATTTTGGCCACGATCAGTTTCTGCGCTCTTGCGGGTCCTGGGACGACCTTCGCGCGCGCCCAGGAAGCTCCAGCAACGCGCGCGATCGCACACGTTTCATTCGGCGGCGGAGGCGTTTTCTCGGGCGGCGATCCACAGGGCATTCTGCAGGTCAGCGGCGGCGGCGAGGGGCTGATCTATAAAGGGCTGGGCGCAGGAGCGGAAATCGGTTATCTGTTCCCGCGTCAAGCAGCTGGAGAAGGCTTCGGACTACTTTCCGCGAACGGCTTCTATCATTTCCCGAGCGCCGGCTCGTCGCGCAGCGTGGTTCCGTTTGTAACGGCGGGATATTCGCTCGCCTTCCGCAACGGCTCGGCAAACCTGGCGAATTTTGGCGGCGGAGTGGACTGGTGGGCCTCAGAGCACGCCGGTCTGCGCCTGGAAGTTCGCGACCATGTTTGGCCCGCTCAGTGCGGGTGCGACTCGACAGCCCACTTCCTCACCTTTCGGATCGGCCTTGTGGGGCGATAAGGGCCGCTTGGGATTTCCACCGGGCTGAGCCGAACTTCTCAGCCCGGTGCCTCGCTGACGTGGAGATAAGGAGGCGACATGATTACCCGAATTTGTCCGTGGTGCAAATCCATTCTGCGAAAGAGAACGTGGCTGCAGCCCTGGAAGTGCGAGCGCTGCGGCTGGGAGTAAGAGAAAGTTAGGGACTTCCCAAGTGCGAGAGCACAATGCTCGCAACTGAGACGGTAAACCAAGGAGGAGAACATGAGGAGTGTACTGCTGATCGCAGTGAGTGCTGTATTGCTGAGTGCAGTGGCTCGGGCGAGCACCGTGGCGCCGCAGGAAATCGTCGCGCGGATGGAGCGGCGCTTTACGCGCCAGCTCCAGGCGCTCGCTTCCTATCAGGACAAGCGCCGGTACACCGCCGAGCACGCGACGCTCAGCCGGCCGGCGTTCTGGGTTGTGGAGGAAGCTTTCCGGGCGCCGGAGCAAAAAGAACTGCAGGTCCTCGAGCGCAGCGGCCCGGCCTTTCTGGAGCGGCAACTGTTTTCGCGCCTGCTGAGCGCGGAATTGGAAACGGCGCGCGGACCGGCGCGGCTTGCCACCGAACTCTGCCGGCGCAACTACCGGTTTACCTTTC
>JBGPJR010000284.1:0-2726 GCA_041485545.1 Terriglobia bacterium | reverse complement strand
CGGATGCGGCTGGCACCCCGACAACTTGCAGCCGGTGCGCGACCGGGTTGAAATATCCACCGCAGACATCGGCGACAGCGCGCACTTGCGCTCGCTGGTTGCCGGCCAGCAGGTGATTTTCAATCTGGCAGGCGAAATCAGCCACATCAACAGCATGGCGAATCCGCAGCGGGACCTGGCCATCAACTGTGGCGCGCAGGTGGCCTTGCTCGATCTATGCCGTCTGGAGAATCCGCAGGCGACGATTGTCTACGCCAGCTCGCGCCAGGTCTACGGCCGCCCCAAATATCTCCCGGTGGACGAAGAGCATCCCGTTAGTCCAGTGGACTACAATGGCGTGCACAAGTACGCCACGGAGCATTACCATCTCCTGTTGCGGCAGCAGTTCCAGGTGCGCACCGTGAGCCTGCGCCTGGGCAACATCTACGGGCCGCGGCAGGCGATTCATCAGGACTGCCGGGGATTCATTGACACCTTTGTGCGCGCGGCGCTGGAGCGCCAGCCCATCACGGTGTATGGCGATGGAAAGCAGTTGCGCGGCATGACGTACGTGGACGATGCCGTGGACGGCTTCCTGCGCGCCGGCCTGGCCGGACCCACCGCCGCCGCGGCTTACAACGTGGGCCATCCGGAGCCGGTGTCGCTCGGCCGGATTGCCGAGACACTCTCCCGCATCGCGGGATCTCCGCCGCCCCGGTTCATTCCGTTTCCGCCCGAGCGCCGCGCGATTGACATTGGAGACCTTTTCCAGAACACTGAAAAATTCCGCCGCGAGTTTGGCTGGGTCCCCCAAGTTGGTTTGGACGACGGTTTATCCAGGACCATGGAGTTCTTCCGGGCGCAGAAAAGGTCGCATGCCGATTCGCATCCCCTTTCTTAAACTGCCAGCCTCCCAGGCCCGCCTCCGACGAGAGTACCAGCGCCAGATTGCCAAGGTCCTGGCGCGCTCCCGCTTCATCCTGGGTCCAGAAGTGGCCGCGTTCGAAAAGGAATTTGCACAGGATTGCGGCGCCGGTTATGCGGTGGGGGTGGGCAGCGGAACCGATGCTCTCTTCATTGCTTTGCGCCTGAGCGGAATCCGCCCTGGGCTCGGCCAGGAAGTGCTCACGACGCCGCTGACTGCGTCCTTCACGGCGCACGCTATTGTGGCCGCGGGTGCGCGGCCCGTCTTTGCCGATGTCGACCCGGAGACGCTGCTGCTCGATCTCGCTGCCGCAGCGCGCCGCGGCACAGCACGCACGGCGGCGATTGTGCCGGTGCATCTGTACGGACAGTGCTGCGATCTGGAGGCCTTCGCGGCACTGGCGAGAAAAGCAGGCTGCGCACTGGTGCAGGACGCCGCGCAGGCGCATGGGAGCAACTTTGGGGGCCGACCGCTAGCCGCCTTCTCCGACTGGGTGGCGTTCAGTTTTTACCCCACCAAGAACCTGGGTTGCCTGGGAGACGGCGGGGCGCTGGTCACCAACCGGCGGCGGCTCGCGGAGCAGGCGCGGCGTTACCGCGACGGAGGCCGGCGCAAGGGGCACACGGCCCACACGGAAGGGATCAACAGCCGCCTGGACGAGCTGCAAGCGGCCATTCTCCGAATCCATCTGCGGCACTTGAAAGCCTGGAATCAGCGCCGCGCCAAGCTGGCCGAGCGCTATGACCGGCTGCTCGCGGAACGGCTGCCGGAGGGAAGCGTGCAACGGCTGGGGCCCGCAGCGCGCAGCGACTCCTGCCATCATCTCTACGTGATTCGAACGCGGGAGCGAGACCGACTGGCGGCGTACCTCGGGCAGCGCGGGATCGAGACGGGCGTGCATTACGGGCAGCCGCTGCACTTGCAGCCGGCCTTCCGCTGGCTGGGCTACCGGCGCGGGGATTTCCCGCAGGCGGAGCGGGCCGCGCGCGAAGTGCTGTCTCTGCCGCTGCACCCGTTCCTGCCAGAGCGCGACGTGGACGTGATCGCCGCCGAGATTGCACGCTTTTTCCAGCGCAACCGTTCGTGAACCAAAAGCCCCCGGCACGAAGATCGTGCCGTGGCTACCCGTGACGCGCTGGGGCTTCCCCGCCCCGGAGGGGATGGGGACGGCTCGGATCACTCATCACTGCTTTGTGGGGACTTTCTGCTTCAGCTCCTCAAACCAGTTCAGGACCACGTTGATTTGGGTGGGGGCGGAGGCTTCAGACTCGACGGGCTTCAGCATCAGGAAACGCTGGCCATCGGGAGAGAACTGCGGCGCCTGTTCGTCAAAAGATGTCTTCAGATAGGGCCAACTTCTAGGAATCTAGCACCTCGCGAACTGTCCTGGCCAGGGTCTCCATCGAGAACGGCTTTTGCAGGAAAGCCCCACGACGGGACAAGAGTCGTTTTCCACGGACTGCGTCACCCGCGTAACCTGATATAAACACGACCTTGCTTTCCGGATGCACCTTCGCTAGCTGGGCTGCTACCTGCGGACCGCTCATTTCCGGCAAGACTACGTCGGTTACAAGCAAATGAATAGGACTCTTTCGACGCCTAGCCAGCTTCAACGCAGCAGTCGGTTTCGAAGCCTCAAGTATTAAATAGCCTTGCATCTCAAGAAAGGATCGCAGCAGCTTTCGAACTGCCCGGGAGTCTTCCAGCAAAAGCACTGTCTCCTTGCCTTTGGAAACCACTCCTTTTCCCTCGCTTTTGCTAACTTCCAGTGGGCGTTTAGGGACGCGAGGAAGGTAAATTGTGAACGTTGTGACGCGCTCCT
>JBGPJR010000283.1:0-2733 GCA_041485545.1 Terriglobia bacterium | reverse complement strand
CCCGCCGATGGGATTCACCCCATGCTTCTTGTACAGTTCCATGGTCTCTTGTGACATCTGCTGGCGCTTGGGATCGCGCAGCTTGAGCTGCTTGTACTTTTCCTGGATGGCGCGCAACTGGGGCTGCAGCTTCTGCATCTTGCGGGCCGAGCGGAGGCTGGAGATTTTCAACGGGAACAGGATCATATTGATGGCCACGGTGAGCAGGATGATGGCCCAGCCGTAGTTGCCGATCAGGTGGCCATGAATCCAGCGCAAGGCAAAAAACAGCGGCTTGGCAATAACGGCGAACCAGCCGTAATCGATCAGCTCCGGCAGTTGCGGATGCACGGGGCTCAGCGTGTCGCTCTGCTTGGGGCCGACAAACAGGCGCAGGCGGTTCTGCGCCTCTTCGGCGCCGACGGCCACCCCGATGGAGTCGGTGGGCTTCTCCTGGCCGGGCAGCGTGATTTGGTCTTTGAAAGCACTCACCCGCAGAGCGCTGGCTGGAGTCGCGGCGGCGGCACCCTCCTGCGAACCCAGGAATGCCGCACAGAAGAAGTGGTCCTCGATGCCGGCAAAGGCGAACGCTCCGCTGGCGGCGCTGGCTTCCCCCTCGACGTTGCGCGGGGCCAGGCGCGTGATCTTTTGCGCGTCGCGATAGAACACGTCCCAACGGGTGCCGCGGACGCCGCTGTCGTGGATGTCGCCGAAGCTCCCGCGCCAAGCCAGCTCATGCGGAAGGGGCTTGCCGTCGCTGGCCAGATCGGTCTCCACGTCGACCACATAACTATCGCGCGAGAAGGTGAACTGCTTGCGCGCGGCCACCCCACCGCCGTTGTATTCGAACGCCAGCGTGACGGGCGCCTGCAAGGTCCCCTGGGCCGAGGGGACAAACAGCGCGCTGTTCACGGCCTGCCGCACGCGCTCGTCCGCCACCCACAGCGTCAGGGGGTTGCCATAGCGAGTGGCCGCTTCCGGATTGACCAAGTCGAGCGGGTGGCCTCGGTCATCCTGGAAATGCTTCAACGTCCAGCTCGTGACGGTGGCTCCGCGAGTGGAGAAAACAACGCGGTAGAGGTCGCCCTCCACAATGACTTCTTCCGGCGCTTCTCCCTGCACCGGCTCCGCGGGAACGATGGGATTTTCAGAAGAAGCGGAGGGAGCGGCGGGAGCTTCCGGCTTCGTTGGAGCGGCGGGTTCGGCTGGAGGTTTCGGCGTAGGCTCGGCGGGCGCGGATTCAGCCGGCGGGGTCGGAGCGGGGTTCTGCACCAGCAGGGGGCGCGACACCAGCAGAATCACCAAGGACAGACCGAACGCCAGCAGGACGCGCATCTCGGAGGAAAGTGCTTTCTTCGCCATAGGGGAACCGTGACGGGTCCTGACTTACTCCGATCGGGCTACGGAACGGGATCATATCCACCCGGACGCAGCGGGCGGCAGCGCAGCAGGCGGCCCGCCGCCATCCACAGACCGCGGGCGGGGCCGTATCGATCCACGGCCTCCACGGCGTACGTGGAGCAGGTGGGATAGAATTTGCAGGCCGAAGGGATCGCGGGCGAGAGCGCCGCTTTGTAAAATTTCAACAGCGCGAGAACCAGTGTCTTCATGACTCTTCCAACAAGCCCCTGCATCTGCCGTGCGATTTCGCGGCGAGCCGAAACCCGCTCACGCTTGCGTCTTTCGGTTCTGCCCGCCGCGGTCGTTCGCGTTGGGCGCGCGTTGCGCCGATTGAGCACAGCCCTCGAACAATTTGCGAACCGCCTCGTGGATGGTGCCGAACTCCTGCGTGAGGACCGCCGCCCGAGGCTGCAGGATAATGTCCCAGCCCGGTCCGATGGCGCTGCGATTTCGACGCACCGCCTCCCGCAGCCAGCGCTTGATGCGGTTGCGCACCACGGCTCCGCCCAGCGCCGCCGGCACGGTCAGCCCCACGCGGCTGCCAGCTCTTCCCGTGGGAAGAAGAAACGCCACCAGCCAGTCCAGGTTCCGTCGGCGCCCTTCCGAGTACACCCGGCGGTAATCGGTTCTGCGCAACAGACGGGCGCTCTTCGGGAAGCCGTGCTGTTTCATGGGAGCCGGAAGAGCCTCCTCGCTCCGGAGGAGTGGCTACGGCGAGGAAACCGTCAGCCGCTTGCGACCTTGGCGGCGGCGGCGCGCCAGCACCTTGCGCCCGCCGGGGGTCCGCATGCGAATGCGGAATCCATGCGTCTTGGCGCGCTTCCGTTTGTTCGGTTGATAGGTTCTCTTGGGCATCGGGTTCCGGCCTTCTCCAGTCTAGATTGGCAGGGCCCACCGAGTCCCTGCAAAGGAGCGATTATAGCGTGAATGCACGCCCGGGCCCAAATTAGCCGATGCGGTCCAGCCAAGCTACGCTGGTCCACACCCGGCCGTCCTCGCGCCGCACCTCGGAGCTACCCCGAGGGGAGCTACCCCGAGGCGCGAAGCCGAACGGCCGCACTAGAGTGTCGGCAGGCACATCCATTTCTGCGCGGGTGGGACCGCTTCAGTAGCAGTCCACCACCATCCGCCCGCCGGGTTTGACGAACAGATCGAGCCTGGTCCATACGAAGGAAAGAGCAGATCCCTCGTCACCCCGCGGCAAGCTCGGGACTCCTCGGGATGACCGCGTAAACGAGTTGAGTATGAAATGGTGCGGGAGGGGGGATTTGAACCCCCACGCCTTTCGGCGCCACCCCCTCAAGATGGTGTGTCTGCCAGTTCCACCACTCCCGCAAGACGAAGACTATGGAT
>JBGPJR010000282.1:0-2750 GCA_041485545.1 Terriglobia bacterium | reverse complement strand
GCCGCATGGCGTCGCGGAACAGTTCGCGATCCTCGGCCTTGTCGATGGCCTCGGCGGTGGCGCCGATCATCTCGATGCCGAACTTGTCGAGGACGCCCATCTTGCGGAGCGACAGCGCCGTGTTCAGCGCCGTCTGCCCGCCCATGGTCGGCAGCAGCACCAGCTTGTCGCCGGGCCGGGCGGCGCGCTCCTGCTCGATGATGGCTTCCAGATACTCGGTTTCCAGCGGCTCGATGTAAGTGCGGTCGGCCAGCTCCGGGTCCGTCATGATGGTGGCGGGGTTGGAGTTGACCAGGATGACCTGGTAGCCCTCGCTGCGCAGGGCCTTGCAGGCCTGCGTCCCGGAGTAGTCGAACTCGCACCCCTGCCCGATGACGATCGGTCCCGAGCCGATGATCAGGATTTTGTGAAGGTCATTTCTGCGAGGCATGTTGAGCCTTAACCGCGCCAGTCGGCCATTTGCTTCTTAAATTCGCGGAACAGATAAAAGGAATCGTGAGGACCGGGCGAGGCCTCCGGGTGATACTGCACGCAAAAGATCGGCAGCGAGCGGTGCCGGAAGCCCTCCAGCGTGTCGTCGTTCAGGTTCCGGTGCGTCAGCTCCACCTCGGGCGGCAGGGAGTCCGGGTCCACGGCGAACCCGTGGTTGTGCGAGGTGATCTCCACCTTGTTCGTGGTCAGGTTCAGCACGGGATGATTGCCGCCGCGATGCCCGAACTTCAGCTTGTAGGTCTTGCCGCCGAAGGCCAGCCCCAGAATCTGGTGCCCCAAGCAGATGCCGAAGATCGGTTTTTTACCAAACAGCTTGCGAACGTTCGCAGCCTCTTCCTGGAGCGGAGCCGGATCGCCCGGCCCGTTCGAGAGAAAGACGCCGTCCGGCTGCAGGCTGAGCACGTCTTCGGCTGAGGTGAGCGCGGGAACCACCGTCACGCGGCAGCCTTCCGACACCAGCCGGCGCAAAATGTTCTGCTTGATGCCGTAGTCATACGCCACCACATGAAAGGTCGGCTCGGGCGTGGGCGGCTGCTCGCCGGGCGTGAGCGCAATCGAGGGCGCGTCCCACACATAGCGCTGCTTGGTGGAAACGGTCTCGGCCAAGTCCCGGCCTTCCATGGAGGGAATCGCGCGGGCCTTGGCCACCAGGCTGTCCGCTTGCAGCTCCAGTCGTGAGACCACGCCGCGCATCACGCCGCGCGTGCGCAGATGGCGAACCAGCGCTCGGGTGTCCACTCCCTCCAGCACCGGAATTTTGAAGCGCTCCAGAAACTGCTGGGCGTGCTCGCGGCTGCGCCAGTTGCTGGCCAGGGCGCTGAACTCGCGCACCACCAGCCCCTCGATATACGGACGGGTGGATTCGTTGTCCTCCGGGTTGGTGCCGTAATTGCCGATCTGCGGGTTGGTCAGCACGACGATCTGTCCGGCGTAGGAAGGATCGGTGAAAATCTCCTGGTAGCCGGTGATGGAGGTGTTGAAGACCACCTCGCCATAGCACTCCCCGCGCGCGCCGCAGCCGCGGCCCGCAAACACAGTCCCGTCTTCTAGCGCCAGCAGCGCGTCTGCCATAACTTTTCACCAAAAGAATTCGGAAACGATTCGGCCTGCGGCAAATCGGGGAAGCGGATTCGCCGCCCTCTGCTCAATCGAGCAGCCCCCAGTTGGCAATCGGCCAGTAGATCAGCTCCGCCTTCGCGTAAATGTAGTTCTGCGGCACGGTGCCCCAGACGCGGCTGTCGTTGGAAGAAGTGCGATGGTCGCCGAGCACGTAAAACTCTCCGCGCGGCACCACGTGGGGTACGGTCGTCTGGCGGCCTCGAAACTCGGCGAGAATGTAGGGCTCCTCCAGCTTCCGGCCGTTGACGTACACATACCCCTCGATGAGTTCCACCCGGTCGCCCGGAAGGCCAATAACCCGCTTGATGTACGATTTGGTGGTATCGCGCGGAAACCAGAAGACCACCACGTCGCCGCGCCGGATGGCCTCCACCTTATAGACAAACTTGTTGATGAAGATGCGCTCCTGATCCGTCAGGCGCGGCATCATGCTCGTCCCTTCCACTTTCACGGGCTGATAAAAGAACAGGATGATGACGGCGGCGATGAACAAGGCGATGAACAGATCCCGAAACCAGGAGCCGACACTGGGCAGCCAGCTTCCCAGGGGACCTACACTCGAGCCGGTCGAACTGGCTGGACCCTCCGCCTCGGGCGGGACCGGCGAGGAATGGATGGGATCGGTCGGATCGCTCATAGCCAATCTCTAACTTTCTATCACAGTTTACACTTGCGGGCAACCGCTCCGTGCAGTTCCGCGGCGTCTGCCCCACTTTGATTTGATGCAGCGAAGGGTCTTAGGGAAGCCATGACATACCTCAATGGCTCTCGTGGAGCACCCCCCAGAGGCTGACGGCGTCCCCGGGCGGACCCGCCGTCTGCGATTCTACCATCGGGGCCAGCTCCAATTCCGCCTGGAAGCTGGGGAGCTGGGACTGTCGCACCAGCACGTAATCGACGTTGTGCTGCACCCGCTTTAAGGGGGTGCAGGCTGCCAAAGGGAAAGGCCTTCGGTCCAAACAGGACCTCTCGTCCCGATCCGTCTCATGCTCAATGCCGAAGTGAAGGCGCCGACCTGGGACTCTCTTAGCAGGACGTAATCAGGGTGATAGGTTTGCACGTCACCCGGCTGAACCTCTCGGGACAAAGTTACGATTTCGTGCCGGTAGTCTATTCCCATCAGCCCGTAGGTGTACTCG
>JBGPJR010000281.1:0-2775 GCA_041485545.1 Terriglobia bacterium | reverse complement strand
CACCGCGGGACCGGTGGCGCTGCTCAATGCCAGCGGTTACGTCACGCCGCGGAATCGGGCTACCGTGGCGGCGAAAGTCACCGGCAGGCTGACCGACGTCTTAGTGGATGAGGGAATGCACGTCGACGCCGGGCAGGTGCTGGCGCGGCTGGACGATACGGACGTTCGCGTGCGGCTCACTCAGGCCGAGGCGGACCGGGACGTGACGCAGGCCGCGCTGGCGGAGCTAGAGGTCAATCTCGCCAACGCGCAGCGCGAGCTCGGGCGCGCCGAGCAGCTGCAGCAGGCCGGCATCTCCACCCCGCAGGCAGTGGACGCCGCTCGCACCGCGGTGGAGAGCTTGCAGGCGCGCATCGCGTCCAACCGCGAACAGGTGCAGGCCGCCGAAGCCCGCATCCAGGTGTCCGAGCAGGACATCGAAAACACCATCATCCGGGCGCCGTTTGCCGGCATCGTGGTTTCCAAGGACGCGCAGCGCGGCGAGATGGTCTCCCCGGTGTCGGCCGGCGGCGGCTTTACGCGCACCGGAATCGCCACCATCGTGGACATGAGCTCTCTGGAAGTTGAGGTGGACGTGAACGAATCCTACATCGCCCGCGTGAAGCCGGGGCAGCCGGCCACGGCGGTCCTGGACGCCTACCCGGACTGGCAGATGCCGGCCAAGGTCCGCACCATTATCCCAACCGCCGACCGGCAGAAGGCCACGGTGAAGGTGCGGCTCACTCTTGACAAACTGGACCCGCGCATCCTCCCCGACATGGGCGTGAAGGTAACGTTTTTGGGAGAGCAGAAACCAGAGGAGTCGGCCTCCGGCGCTGTGCTGGTTCCCGCGTCGGCGGTGCGAGACGACGCTGGACAAAAGATCGTCTTCCTCTATCGCGATGGGCGTGTGGAGCGCCGGGCGGTGCGGCTCGGCTCGGCCAACGGCAGCGACCAGGAGATCGTGGCCGGAGTTTCGGCGGGCGACCAGGTCGTGGTGCGCAGTCCAGGCGAGTTGCGCGACGGCCAAGCTGTGGGTGTGGAGCAGTAGGGAGTCTCTCGATGGTCAGTGTGGATGGCAGCTCATACGGCGACAGCCTCATCCGAATGCGCGGCGTGGACAAGACCTACATCCGCGGCAGTGAAGAGCTGCACGTGCTGCAGGGTCTGAACCTGGACGTGGAGGAGGGCGAGTTTGTTGGCTTCATGGGCCCGAGCGGCTCGGGCAAAAGCACGCTGCTGAATCTGCTGGGCGGGCTGGACAAGCCCTCTGCAGGCAGCATCGTCGTTGCCGGCAAGGACATCACGCGCCTATCGGCCGGCGAGCTGACGCGCTGGCGGGCGCGCCACGTTGGCTTTGTCTTTCAGATGTACAACCTGATTCCAGTCCTGACCGCCTATCAGAATGTCGAGCTTCCGCTGCTGCTCACCAGCCTCTCGCGCGCCGAGCGCCGGAGGCACGTGGAGGCGGCGATGGAGCTGGTGGGCGTCACCGACCGCATGCGCCATTATCCCAGCCAGCTCTCCGGCGGCCAGGGACAGCGCGTCGGCATTGCGCGCGCCATCGTGGCCGACCCGACCTTCCTGCTGTGCGATGAGCCCACGGGCGATCTGGACCGCAAAAGCGCGGACGAAATTATGGAGCTGATTTCGCGCCTCTCGCGCGAGCAGGGCAAGACCGTGCTGCTGGTCTCGCACGATCCGCTGGCGGCCGAGCGCGCCGACGTGGTGCTGCACCTCGAGAAGGGCGTCTTGGTGGAAGCTTCCCGCGTGGGAGAGGTTTGATGAAATACCTCATCATGCTCTGGGCCAACCTGCGGCGAAAGAAGCTGCGCACGCTGCTGACCATCGGCTCGTTTGCCGTGGCGCTGTTTCTGTTCGGAATTCTTTCTGTCGTGCGCGGAGCCTTTCAGCAGGGTGTGGATGTTGCCGGAACGGACCGGCTGATCATCATTAATAAAGTGGCGATCATCCAGCCGCTGCCGCTTTCCTACAAGGCTCGCCTGGAGCAAATCCCCGGTGTCCAGCAGGTCACCTTCGCCAACTGGTTCGGCGGGTATTACCAGGACGAGCGCAACTTCTTTGCGAACTTCGGGATTGACACCGATAGCTACCGCTCGGTCTATACCGAGTTTCTGATACCGGACGAGCAGTGGAAGGCGTACCTCGACGACCGCGAAGGATGCGTAATCGGAGAAGGCCTGGCCGAGCGCTTCGGCTGGAAAGTGGGCGACCGCATCCCGCTGAAAGGGACCATCTTCCCCGGCACCTGGGAATTCAACGTCCGCGCCATCTACAAGGGCAAGCGGCTGCAGGATGACGTCAGCTCGATGTGGTTCCATTGGAAATATCTCGAAGAGCGGCGGGAATACCAGAAGGGTCTGGTGGGTTGGTACACGCTGCGGGTGGACAACCCGGACAACTCCGTGCAGATCGCGCGCACCATTGACGAGACCTTCGCCAACTCCCCTTACGAAACCAAAACGGAAACCGAGAAGGCTTTTGCCGCTTCCTGGGTCAAGCAGATGGGCAACATTGAGTTCTTGATCCTCAGCATCGGCAGCGTGGTCTTTTTCACGCTGCTTCTGGTTACCGGCAACACCATGGCGATTGCCGTGCGGGAGCGCATCCGCGAGTTGGCCGTGCTGAAAGCCATTGGCTACTCGGATGCTTCGCTGATGCTGCTGGTGCTCGCCGAATCGCTGGTGATCGCGGCGCTGGGAGGCGGCGTAGGCCTCGTGCTCGCCAAGCTGTTTACACTGCGCGGCGACCCCACGGGGGGCCTGCTGCCGTTCT
>JBGPJR010000280.1:0-2805 GCA_041485545.1 Terriglobia bacterium | reverse complement strand
GAGATTCGCATGCCGCTGGTGGCGCCCTTTGAGACCAGCTTCGGTGCCACTGCCGAGCGGCGCATCGTGCTGGTGGAGGTGCAAGGCGAAAGCACATCCGGCTGGGGCGAGGTGACTGCGCCAGAAAAGCCTTTCTACAACGAGGAGAGCACGGACACGGCCTGGTACATCCTGCGGGAGTTTGCCATCCCCAAGCTGCTGGAGCGGCCCGTCCACGCGGCGGCGGAGGCGGCGTCGCGTTGGGAAGCCATTCGCGGTCACCGCATGGCCACCGGCGGCCTCGAAGCGGCGCTGTGGGATTGGGAAGCCCGCCTGCAGGGCCGCCCGCTACACGCTCTGCTCGGCGGCACGCAGAAGGAAATCCCCTGCGGCGTCTCCATTGGAATCCAGCCCAGCGTGGAACAGTTACTGGAAAGAATTCAGACCGAAGTCTTTGCTGGCTACCAGCGCGTCAAGATCAAGATCAAGCCGGGTTGGGACGTCGAGGTGCTCGAGCGCGTGCGGGAGCGGTTCCCGCGGCTGCGATTGATGGCCGATGCCAACTCCGCATACACGCTCGCCGACGAGGCCCGCCTGAAGCTGCTCGACCGCTTTTACCTCATGATGCTGGAGCAGCCGCTCGGGCACGACGATCTGGTGGACCATGCCCGCCTGCAGCAGTTTCTGGAGACGCCCATCTGCCTGGACGAGAGCGTGCGCACCGTGCGCCACGCCGAACAGGCCATCGCGCTGGGCGCGTGCCGCATTGTGAACATCAAGCTCGGCCGCGTGGGCGGCTTCACGCACGCGCGGCAGATTCATGACTGCTGCCAAGCGGCTGGCGTTCCGGTGTGGTGCGGCGGCATGTTGGAATCCGGCATAGGCCGCGCCGCCAACATCGCGCTCTCCACGCTACCCAATTTTGTCTTACCCGGCGATGTTTCCGCCAGCCGGCGCTACTGGCAGCAGGACGTGATCCGCCCGGCCGTGGAGGTCACGCCGCGCGGGACCATTCTGGTTTCCGACGAGGCCGGCCTCGGCTACGCAGTGGATCGCGAACGCATCGAACAGTTGACGGTTCGAAAGGAATCCTTCCCATGAGCGCCCAGCCGGACGCCACGGCCTCCTCCGCGGGAGGCGTAGCCCGGGCGTATCTGGCCGTGGCGGCGGCGACCCTGCTGTGGTCGGCCAACGTGGTAGCGGTCAAACTGATCCTCCGGGAAGTCCCCGCCTTTCCCGCTGGCCTGATCCGGATCATTCTGGCCGCCGTGACGCTCCTGGCCTGGCACGTCCTGCAAAGAAAACCGTTTCCTTCCAACCGCGCCGAGTGGAAGGCTTTCGTGCCGCTGGGCATCGTGGGCATCGCCTGGAGTTTCCTGTTGTTTACGCTGGCGTTCCGATACACCAGCGTGGCGCATGCGGTCTTCATCGGGGCTCTGGCTCCCATCGCGGTCCTGCTGCTGGTTCGGCTGGAGGGGCAAGAGCGGGTCACGTTGCTGAAGCTCGCGGGATTGGGTGTGTCCTTCGGGGGCGTGGTGCTGCTGGCGCTCGACAAGACCAACGGAAGCGGGACGGACTGGCGCGGCGACTTGTTCGCACTGGGCGGCGTAGGGTGTTTCGCCTACTTCACGGTACGCAGCAAGCAGCTGTCCGCGCGTTACGACAGCACGTCGCTGAACACCTACGCGTTCTTGATCGGAGCGCTGTTCTGCCTTCCCTTTTTCCTTTTATGGGGCTCGGCAATTCCCTGGAGCGCGATCAGCTGGGTGGGCTGGCTCTCGCTGCTTTTTTCGGCGACGGCGGGATCGGCGGGCGCCTACCTGGCTTATGCCGCGTCGCTGCGAGTCTTGAGCGCGTCGCAGGTGGCAGCCTTTCAATACGTGCAGCCGGTGGTCTCCACATTGTTCGGCGTGTGGCTGCTGCGAGAGAGCTGGGGCACACAGTTTGTAGAAGGCGCCGCGCTGATTCTCATCGGCGTTTTTCTGGCGGAGCGCCGCTAGCGCTTCTCGGTCGCAGAGACGTCGCGAGGCAACCCGGGACCGACGGTTGGCATCTTGGTTGACGAAGGCGCCATGGGTTGATAGCATGGCGCTAGTTCGTAGCGGGTTCGCAGGAGATTCTTGCAGTCGCGTTTGGGTGCGCGAAGAATTTCCGGCAGGGGTTGGGACGTAACGAGTCTAGTCGCGCAGAGAACAGTTGCGTGTTTGCGATGTGCCCGGACTCCGGGCGGCTTGCCACCCCTCCGTTTGCTCGCGGGCTAACGGGCCTGTTCGAACTACACAAAGTGGTCGGTGCTGGACGTGTCGGCGCGCCGGGATGTTCCAGCAGAGCCCTTCGGCCACTCATCGCAAAGGAGCAAACCATGCCTAAGACGGGGACTTTGCTTGCTGTACTTCTTTTGTTTGCCGCTGCGGCCCTGGCCGACACCACAGAGACTCGCTACTTCAGCGCCACGATGAGTCCGGCCAATGAATCGCCGGCAATTACCAACGTGACGGCTTCCGGGGCGACGATCATCACGGCCGTCCTCCGGCGCAATGACGCCGGAACCATCGTAGGGGGAACCGTGTGGTTCGATGTGGACTACTCCTTCGGAGCGCCCGCGACGATTGAAGGGCTGCACATCCACGACGGCGCCGCCGGCGTCAACGGCCCGATCCGGATTCTCACCGGGCTCAGTGACACCAACACCCTGTCGGCGCAGGGCCAGGGAAACATTTTCCAGGTCGTGGAGGTGACGGGCGGCAGTGCCCTCACGACTTTGATTGACCTGGTGAGTAATCCTTCCGCTCACTACGTCAACCTGCACACCAGCGCTAATCCGGG
>JBGPJR010000279.1:0-2834 GCA_041485545.1 Terriglobia bacterium | reverse complement strand
CTGTGGCTCTCAATCAACGCTGGCCGTGTGAGCAGCGTCCGTTTCCAGGCCAAAGGATGTGTGGCCGCGATTGCCGCGGGCTCGGCGCTGACGGAGCTGGCGCAGGGAAAATCACTGGAGGAAGCCGCCTCGCTCCGCGCCGCACAGATCACCGCCGCGCTGGGAGGCCTGCCGCCCGAGAGCGGCCACGCCGCGGTACTGGCCGAGGACGCGCTCAAGCAGGCTCTCCGTGAGGCCGCTCGGCTCGGCTGAGCGACGCCCAGCGCTCCCGCAGACGCTCGTAGTCTTCCGGACGGTCAACGTCCAGTAGAACTCCTTCATCTTCTGTTTCGACCAGTTCCACTTCCTGCGCGTGCCGTTGCACCACACTGCGCGCGCCCTGCTCCAGGGGAGCCTGGAGCAACTCGTTGAACAGGCTTTTGGCAAGCAGCACGGGATGCCCGCGGCGTCCCTGATGCGTGGGAATTACCACCGGCGCACCGGTTTGCCGGAAGCGCTCCAGCAAGGCTCGCACCACCTGTTTGCTGATCGCCGGATGATCCACGAGGCAAAGCAGCGCCCCGCTGACCGGTTCGTTTTCGAGCGCACGCAGCGCGACCCATAGCGAACTGAGCTGACCGAGCCTGTAATCGGGGTTGTGCAGGATGCGCGCCTGGAAGCGCGCCGGAATCTGCTCTTCGATCTCGGCGGCGTGGTGTCCCACGACGATCACCAGCGGTGTGACCTCTCCTGCGAGCGCCTCCGCGATGTGCTCCAGAAACGTCTGCGCGCCGAGCGGAAGCAGCGCCTTATCCCGGCCCATGCGGCTGGACTCTCCCGCAGCCAGAATAATGCCCGCAACGGCGCGGGCGCCGGGCGTCGGATCGGCGGGGATGTCTAGGTCCTTTCGGAAACGGCCAGAATGGATTTGGTAAGCGGTTTGCCCTCAAGCGGCGCATGGCGCCGCACTGCGATCATCTCGGCGACGATGCTGACGGCAATCTCCTCGGGCGATTGCGCGCCGATGTCCAAGCCGATGGGAGCATGCACCTGCGCCAGTTTCTCCGCGGGGATTCCTTCCTTCTCTTCCAGGAAATGCACAATCTCCAGCACCTTGCGCTTGCTGCCGATCATCCCGACGTAGCGCGCCGGCGTCGTGATCGCCCAGCGCAGCACGCGCATGTCGTCGCGGTGCCCGCGCGTTACGGCCACCAGGAACGAGGAGCTGTTAGGCTCCAGCTTCTGGAAAACCTCCTCGTACTCACCCGCATAGACCTCGGCAGCCTCGGGAAAGCGCTCCTTGTTGGCGTAGGTCTCGCGGTCATCCACAATCACGGTTGCAAATCCGGCCATGGTGGCGACCTTCGACAAGCTGAGCGAGACATGCCCCGCGCCGAAGATGTACAGATAGGGAGTCGGAAGGATGGGTTCCACAAACACCTCCAGCGTGCCGCCGCACAGCAGTCCCGTATCGTAGGAAGGATCGTTATTGAGGTTGAAGGTGAGCTTGCGCGGCTTCTCTTCCTCCATCACCTCGCGCGCCGCGGTCCAAACCTCCGCCTCCACGCAGCCGCCGCCCACGGTGCCGAAGATCGAGCCATCCTCGCGGACCAACAGTTTCGCCGACTCATAGCTCGGGATGGAGCCCCGCACATTTACAATGGTCGCTAGAGCGGCCTTGACTCCAGCCTTGCGCAGACGCGAGATCTCCTCAAAAAGGTCCATTTTCTATATGGTACCGCACCGCCCACGCCGCCAGCAACCGCTCCCCTCTGTAGCGGATAGCCAAGCCCCAGCAGCACTGCCAAAAACGCAACGGTTCCAGCCGGTTAAGCGATTCGGCCTTATAATCAGGACCGATGAAAATCCTTCAGAACCTTCTGATCGGCCTAGCGGCAAGCGCCATTGTCGCGGTGCTCTATGGATTCTTCGTCGCGCAACGAGAAAAGGAGATTCGAGGGTATCTCGCAACCAAGCGAGAGGGCTGGCGTCGCCGCCGGTACGTCAAGGCTCTTGTAGGAGCTGTTCGGGGAGGGGGTGCTGCGAGTGACACAGGGATGCTGGGATTTCTGACGCTGCTGGCTCCCCTTGCGATTGCGGTTGGCTTTTGGTACGCCGCAGATTACCTCCAAAGTAGATTGGACTATGTCGACGAAAAGACTGCTCGCCTGACACAAGAGCTTCAGCAAGACGCCGCCGCAGTCACGCGTGAATCTTTAGAAACTGATCTTCAGCAGATGCGTAATGAGATCAATCAATTGAGACAGAGGGCGAGACTTCAGTTGCTGTTACCGCGGGGTATAAGCATCATGGGGCTCGCAGGATTTTATTATGGGGTGTTATTCTGGCTCCCCTTCGCCGTTTTGCGGCGCCGATTTGGGCATGAAATCGACCGATTTACTCTTCGGATTCAAGGGCTGGCCAGCAAGGCAGAGCTTGCGGAACTCGCGATAGCGGAATCAGAGGTTTCAGACGAGAATTCCCTCAGAGCCTTCTTAGACCTAGCGGCTGCCATCGCAGCCCGCCATGAAGTACCGCAGCTCGCAGACAGGTTTGACCTGTGGACAACAAATTCAAAATGAGGCCTCAGGACGCGGGATAGGACAACCTCAGGGGGTATATTCCTCACCCCTGCAACACCAAGCCCACGGCACACAAATCGTGCCGTGGCTATCGCGCTACCCGGCGGCCCACGGCCCACCGGCACGATACCTCACCAAGACGCTTCCCGGAGCGGCGGCGAGCTAGGCGCCGACGCGCTCAATAACGAGCTTCTGTAGCACTACGTCCGCGGCCGGTCGCTCCTTGTTTCCCGCGGCCTTGGGGACCCGGGCGATCTTCTTCACCACATCCAG
>JBGPJR010000278.1:0-2859 GCA_041485545.1 Terriglobia bacterium | reverse complement strand
CGTAGGCTTGGCGAGCGGGCATTTGCAGGGCGGCTTCTAGCTGGCTGAGGATCTCGCTCCACTGGCTCTCCGGAATCTTCTTACCTGCCGCATCCGTCAAATAGAACACGTCGAACGCCATCGTTTTTTCCGTAGCCAGCTTTGCAAACCCGATGTTGAGCCCTAAACCGGTGAGACATTTGGCGACGGCATAGGCAAAGCCCAGGCGGTCCTCCGCGAGCACTTCCAGCACCGTAGACGTTTCTGAGATTTCATTGTTCAGGCTGAGCTTGGGCGCCTTGAGTGCGGGCGCGAGCGGGCGCGCATCAATGCGGCTGACGATCTCCTCAAATGGCCTCTCGCCCTTGAGTACGCCTTCCAACATGCTGCTGATTCGCCGCAGGCGCGCCGGGTCGTCAATCGCTTCCCCGCGCGGCGTCGAAATCCACAGTTGATCCACGGCCAGGCCGTCTTTTCGCGTGTCCAGCCGCGCCCCCAGGATATTGATCTCCAGCGATGCCAGCGTCCCCGCCACCTTGGCGAATAGCCCGCGCGTGTCTGGGCAGCACAGCAGCAGCACGGTGTAGCCCTGCTCAGGGACCGGGATGAAGGACACCGCCGGCGTTCCCCCCGCCGCCCGGTGCGCCAGCAGTATCTGCCGCGCGATAAACTCCGGGCGCGAGCCCAGCGGGTAGCGGCGCGGCAACTGAGCGAGGTGCCCCTCTGTCCATAACCGTGCCATGCGCAGCGACTCCGGCGGCTCGCCCAGCGAGGGGTCCGGCAGCGTTAGCAAGAGTCGTTCCACCTCGGCGTGCATCTCCTGGAGCTTCTCTTCTTCCTGCGCGCTGGCCGCCTCCAGTCCCAGAAACTCCAGGTGGACTTTTTCGTAGAGCTCCCACAACAAGGCATTCTTCCAATCGGTCCACACGTCGGGAGCCACCGCGGCTGTGTCGGCGTAAGTGAGCAGCGTGAGCATGGAGAGCGTTTCCAGGTCCCCGAGCGTCTCGGCGGCTTGCTGCGCCACGCGCCGGTCGGAAAGATCGCGGCGCTGGGAAAGATGCGAGAGCAGCAGATGCTGGCGCACCAGTAATTCCACCTGGCGTAGCTGGTGGTCCGGGAGTCCCAGGCGTGCGCAAGCCGCCACGGCTCGCTGGGCGCCCTTTTCGGAGTGGCCCCCGCCCAGCCCCTTGCCCACGTCGTGCAGCAGCAACGCCAGATAGAGCGGCGCTGGATCGCTGATGTGATAGGTCAGCTCGCGGTAGCGCTGCATCCCGGCCGGCGGGTCGCGCCAGATGGCGTCCAGCAGCTCGATGGCATGCAGCGTGTGCTCGTCGGTGGTGTAGCGATGGTAGTAGTCGTACTGCATCAGGCGCGTCACGCGCCCGAACTCCGGCAGGAACTTCCCGAGGAAACCGGCCGCGTGCATGGCTCGCAGGGCCGCTGCTACGCGCCCCGGCCGCCGCAGCATCTTTAGAAAGAGCCGGCTGAGTTCCGTGTCCCGCTGCCACGGGCGGCTCATCAAGGAAAGGTGCGACCGCACGGCGCTTTGGAGGTCCTCGCCGGGCTGCAGGCGCAGCTTCTGCGCCAGGCTGTAGACGCGCATCATGTCGAGCGGAGAGGCCGGAAAGCGCTTCCCCCCGGTGTCGGCCAGCCGCAATTCCCCGTCGGTGCGGATCAGATGCAAGCCATCGGGAATCTCCACCAGCACCTGCTTGCCGCGCTTGCCCTTCTGGTGCAGCGCCGCCGCCAGCACTTGGCGCATGGCCTGATGCACGTTCTCGGCGTGTTGAAAATACTGCCGCATGAACACCTCTGCGGCGAGCTGATGCTTTTGCGCGGTGAACTTTAACCCTTTGGCCACCTCCGGCTGCAGCGCGAAGGTGAGCTGATCGGCACGCCGATCGGTCTGGTAGTGCAGCTCATGGCGCACCCGCAGCAGCCAGTCCAGTCCGCGGTGGGCGCGCTGCCAGTCTCCGGAGGGGAGCACGCCAGCCTGGACCAGATCGGCGGCCCCGTCCAGGCCCCAGGCGCCGCGCGCCAGCCACAGCAGCGTGTGGTAGTCGCGCAAGCCGCCCGGCGATTCCTTGACGTTCGGCTCCAGCAGGAACACCGTTTCTCCCAATTTCCCGTAGCGCTCCGCTACTTCACGCCGCTTGCGCTCCACGAACTTGCGCTGCTGCTCCGACCAGAACTTGCGGAGCTGCGCGCGCAAGGTCTCAAAAACCTGCCGGCCGCCCACCAGCCGCCGCGCGTCGAGCAGCGCGTTTTCCACCGATGAGTCCGCCCGCGCCATCTCCAGACACTGCTCCACCGTGCGGTAGCTGTGGCCCACCTTCAGTCCCACGTCCCACAGCAAGTAGATCAGCTCCTGCGCCAGGAAGTGACCGAACTCCGCGGAAGGCTTGTCGTAGAGGATCAGCAGGTCAATGTCGGACTGCGGGCAGAGCTCGCCGCGCCCGTAGCCGCCCACCGCCACCACCGCCGCCGAAGAGTCCGTGTCGGTGAACAGCCGGCGCCCGGAGTAGCGCTCCTGGGCCATGCGGTAGACGTGCGTGATCAGCGCGTCCACCACCTGGGAGCGTGTCGCGGCCACTTCCAGACCGCCCAGGCCGTAGCGGTGCAGCATCCGCAGGCGGTGGAACTCCATGCGCAAGAATCCGCGCAGCAGGCTGAGCGTTTCCTCCGCGCTGGCCCCGGGCAGCTGCCGCAACCGCTCCTCGGCGCGGTCCAGGATTTTTTCCGGTTCCAGTCTCATGAGCTGCTCGCGCGAGCGGGAATCCGCCGCGAGGCCTCTATTATCGCATAGCCCCGCAGTTGAGTTGGACCGGGAGAGGCCGTATGCTTGCGGAACGGACCATGAACGTCGACCGCATCATCCTG
>JBGPJR010000277.1:0-2867 GCA_041485545.1 Terriglobia bacterium | reverse complement strand
GTGGCTTGTGGGAAAACCAACTTCAACGTTTTCTCAGGGAACCCTGCTTCGTGCGCCGAAAGCGGCACAGCAAGGAGCAGGGCAAAAATAAGACCCAGGAAGAAGGCCCGGGAGCGCATAGTTTAATTTTACTCCTTCCAGGACAAAAATCCCATCGCTTGGCCGCCCCGAACCGGACGGATTCAGCCCGCGCCGCATCCGGCTCACCAGCGACTAATCGGAGGGCGGCCCGTCAGCCGCCTGGAGAGCGGCTCGCGCCACTTCCTGACGATATTCGACCTCGGTTTCGTACAGCTCCTTCTCATACTCCATCAGCGACGTCACCGAGATGCCTCCGAACTGGTAGCTCTTATACATCTTGGCGACCAGTTCCTGTCCTTGTTCCAGAAGGTCCTTTTGTTGTTTTTCGACGCCGTCGGCAAGAGTATCGTCTGAAGCAGGCAACAGTGCCACCAGGGGAGCTGTGGCCGGCCGACCCATCAAGGAGTTGGCACGTTCCACGATGCGCTTCCATTCCGCCTCGATGCGGGCTCCCTCGGCGGCCATTCTCGCCTCCGAAAAGAGAACCACGTCCCGGTCGAGAGCGGGAGCGGTTTGCGTCTCGAAGCGGGACTGGATGGACTTGCTCCAGCCGCTCAGCCGGTCCTGGCTCTGGCGCGCGGCCGCACTGCGCGCCTGAACCAGGAGAAGCTGCAAAAAAACCTCGTTGGAGGCGTGCAGATCGACGGGCGGCGTCTTTTCGCGGGACTTGCCGCCCGCGCGGGCGGTCTCAGAGAGATGATTCTCCACCAGGCTGCGGAACTGCGCCAGCGTCAACTCTTCGGGCGCCAGGGCTGAAGTCTGGGAAATCGCCCGCTCTCCGCCTGGCAGCGTTGCGCAGAGCAATCCCATCGCCAAGAACAGCCGGCGGCAAGAAAGCACGTGGACTCGTCGGATTCGATTCAGCTTCACCGCTCTGGCTTCACGTGGGCCGCAGCCTTCTCTCCTTCACTCCTGAAAGCCGGCACCAAACGCGTCCTATTCTACACGAATTCAGATGTGGGGATTCCGCCGAGCTCGTCATGCCCGTGTCTAGACGTGGAAGCTGCACCAGCTTCACACCAACTCTGCTCCTGCTGCTGTTGGGACCGACTGTCGGGAGGAGCGGGGGGCTAGCTGACCTCGACCAAGTGCGGAACGGCATGCAGCAGCAGCCGCAGGGCCAGGCAACCCAGCGCCAGTAGAACAAAGACGAAATAGGCAGGCTCGTCCTTGCGCAGCTGGAGCGTGTAGAAGACGCCCTTTTCGACCTCATTGATGTCGTGCAGAGCCTGCTCCAGCTGTTGGGGATTGCGCGCGTCGTAGTATTTTCCGCCGGTGGCGGGAACTGCGGCGGCAATCTGTTGCGAGGCGCCGGGCTGGAGCTGGACGCCGATCATATAGATGCGGGTGCCTTCGGAGCGCGAGCGTTCCACTTCCAGCAGGGGATCGCGGCCGTAGTTGTTGTCCCCGTCCGTAAACAGGACGATCACGTTCCCTTTGGCGCGGCGGCGCGTCTTTGCCTTGGCATTGGCAAAGTACGTGTTGGCCGTGTAGAGACCTTCCCCAATCGCCGTGAACCCCTCGTTAACCAGGGTGTGCGTGCCGGTCATGACTAGGTACGAAGAGATGGATTCATGATCGAAGGTAGCCGGGGTGACCAGATAGCCGTTATTCGAAAACACCACTAAGCCGATGGCGTCACCCTGGCGCTTGCTAATGAACTCCATGGCGCTCAGCTTTACAGCTTCCATCTTGCTGCCCGGAGTGGCCAGCACGGTTCCCTGGGATTGGAACGTGGGGTTTTGGAAATCGGGCGCCGGGAGGTTGGGAGTGTTAGCCCCGGCGGGCTCCTCCATGCTCTGGGACAGATCCAGAACAAACAAGATCTGCAGCCCGCCGCGCTCAATCTGATTCAGGCTAAAGGGATAGACCGGGCCCAGCAGCGCCACCAGGAGAAACCCCACCGACAGCGCCTCCAGCATGCGCGGAATGCGCAGAATCGGGTTGGGACTGCCGATCTCTTCGCCCAATTGCTCCACCAGAGAATGACCCCAGTAATGCCTCCTCCAGAAGCGCACCACCACCAGCAGCAGCAGCAGCGGAATCGCCCAGTAGATCCAGACTAGGTTCTGAAACGACATTCGCTTTCCCTACGACTTGGAGCCGATGTGGAAGATCTGACGCATATCGTTCTCCAGCGTGCGCGCGGCCTCGGTGTCCAGCGTCGTTCCGTTGCGCCCGTAGCGCGCCATCTCGCAGGTAGCCAGCACACGGGTGGCCCGCTCCGTCAAGTCCGGACTGGCGGCCAGGCGACCCAGCTCTCCCTGCAGGTCTTCGGAAGTCAAACCCTCCGTGGGCACTTCCAGCAAGTAGCTGAGGTACTCTTTGAGATCTTTGTAGGAGCGGCCATAGAAATCCAGGACCCGCTCGGAATCGGAATAGTCCATGGGCACCGCTTGCGACCAGCGATCGTTGATGGCGGCCATGGCCTTGCGCGGATCGGGTCCCCTACGGCCCTTGCGGTACCGGATCGCCATGGCGCCTTCCCAACCCACACCGGCCACCAGCGCAATCAGCGCCACCCAGCCGGCGCCCGCGACCACCCAACGCGACCGGGCCCAACTGGTTACGGTGATGGCGTCGCGCAGATCGGCGGCATTTTCCGGCAGCGTGCTGCGCAGCCCAATCACGGGGCCAGGGATCGTCAAGCTCTGCGCCGCCTGTTCTTCTGCCGTGATGTTGCCGGCCTGCTTACGGAAGTAGAACAGCGTAAGCTGCGGCAGGGGCTGCTCCGGAACTCCGACCGTGAATGAGGCCAGCGTGATATCCACAACCAGACGCTTGTT
>JBGPJR010000276.1:0-2885 GCA_041485545.1 Terriglobia bacterium | reverse complement strand
GGAGCAGGCCGCCGAGGCGTTGAAGATGACCGCGGAGGACTTGCGCGCGCTCGGCATTGTGGATGAGATTGTCCCGGAGCCGCCCGGCGGTGCTCACACCGATCCGCCCCGGATGGCGGCCATCCTCGACCCGGTCCTGCACGCGGCTCTGCAGGAACTCGAACGGCTGCCAGTCGAAACGCTGCTCGAACAGCGCTATCAAAAATTTCGCCACATGGGCGCGGCCTTCCGGGAGGTTGGGACCGGCTGAACCATACCTCCAGCCATCCTGCACCTCCTCGCGGCCCCGGAGCGTGGCCGCAAGAGATCAAAGCTTATCTTTTCGGATCGAGGGCCCCGGCTCGTTCCCGCCGGGGAGATAGACCCGCGGCCAAATGGCCATTGCGAAGGCCAGCACTCCGCCCGCCTGAAGGAAAGCCGAGGCCGCCAGCACCACTCCGCCAAAGACTGCCGGAAGCAACAGCGCCAGGCAACGCACCGCCAGGCCGGCCGTAATCAGATAGTAGGCGGCCCAGCCGAGTGGATCGCGCGCCGCCTGCTCGCGCGTTTCGCCGCTCTTGCGAGGGAACATCCAAAAGGCCACACCGCAGACCATCATCAGAAAGAAACCAACGCCGAGAAGGTGGATGTGCACCGTATAGAGGTTCTCGACTTCTGGCAGGGGAAGCCCGGCCTGCCGGAGCAGCATCCAGGCGCCCGCCAGCACTCCCAGGACCAAGTAGACTAGCGCGGTCTTGATAAAGAGCCGATGGATTCGCAGCATGAGACACCCTGGTCCAACAGCGCCGCAGGTTACGGGGTGTTCTGGGGCCGATAGCCGATCACGGCGTAGTCCATCCCGCCAAAGAAAGTCTCGTTGAAGCGGGAGACGGCGGCGTTGTAGGAGCGCAGCGCGTCCGCTTCGACGACGCTCGAGACCAGCTGCGGCAGCAGCGGCAGAATGGCCCCGGCCGGCGAGAGGAAGTGCGTTGTGATCTGCCCCAGTCCCTGCTCGGAGAATAGGAATCGCAATTGCGCCGGGGGAATGGGCTTGACGTGCGTCGGGTCGATGAAAAACGACTGGCTGAAGATGGCCAGGCATTCCGGATTCTGCGTTTCAATGACTAGCACGCCGCCAGGCGCTAGCTTCGCCACGCACTGCCCGACCAGGTAGGTGTAGTCGGCGGGCTCCAGATGCTCTACAAACTGCGACGAGAAGATGCCGCTCAGTGACCCGTCAGAGATCTTTCCCAGAAATTCAAAAACGTCCGCGCGCTCAACCTCCAGGCCCTTCTCGCGGCACCGCGCGACCATGGTTGCGTCCAGGTCCACGCCCCGAGCCTCGGCGCCTGCTTGCCGCATCAGCTCCAGGAACTCGCCGCGGCCGCAGGCGATGTCCAGCACCTTGCGGCACCCGCGGAAGAACGGCAAGTAGAAACTCTGCCGCTGCCGGATCTGCTCCTCTGTTCCGCGAAACTGCCGCTCCAGTTGAAAGTAATCCAGCAGCAGAGGCCGGTTGGTGCGCTGCGCGGCGGGCGTGGTAGCCGAATCACCGGCTGAGGGACTTACCCGCGCCGCGGGCTGTGATGCCAGCTGCTGCCGCAAGGAGAGCAGCCGCTGCTCGAGTTCCTGCACCGATTCCGCCTGCCTCATCAGTTCGCCCTCGGCTGCCCATCGCTGGAGGCTCAGCTGGTGCCGCAACTGCTGTAAGGCTTGGCCGGTGTGTTCCAACGTCTCCGTAATTCTCAACAGAGCTTCCGCCACGTTGCGGTTGAACTCGCGCTGCGGACGGATCTGCCACTCCAGCGCGCGGGCGAGGGCCTGCTTGCCGCTCTGAATCAACTGGTTGGCCAAGCCCGCCGGGCGGGGGTTGACCACGCCGATGGCCTGCGCCAGATTCTGCGCCGCCCGTTGATTCTCCACCAGCGGCTTCAGCGAGGGCAGCCAGACCGCGGGAAGCGGCGGAGCGGTGTGCTCGATCCTTCGCCCGATCTGCACCCGCACGCGGCGGACCTTCTCCGTTAGTTCGGATGGGATTGCGCCGCGCGTTTGCGCGGGGCTTGTTTCTGCGGACATCTTGGACCATCCTCCTTCCGTCGCGAGCAGGCCGCCGTTCAGGCCGGAATCGGCGTGTGCGCCGGTAGCTTGCGCGACGTGACGCGAGCCTGCAAATTGGCGACCCCGGCGAGCCGGCGGGAGTCAATCACCGTGAAGCTGAGGACGTCATCGAGCCAGTCGTGGCTGGCTCCGTCGGGTGACTGCGTGGCGACCGTCAAGGTGTATTCCTGGGGCGTCAGCCAGCAAACAAAGTCGAAAGTCACCTCGCAGGTCTCGCCGCGCTCGGCCGCCTCCAAAGGCGCGTTCTCCAGTTCCGTGTTGGTGCCGTAGACTTCCATACCGATGCGGGTGCGAATCAGGATGCCGACTACGGGGCGCGGATGCGATTCCCGGAATCGGACCACGATGCGGACGCGCGCGGTCTCGCCGCCCCGCAGCACACGCGTCGGGCGGCCGGACTCGTCGAACAATTCCACGCCCGCCACTCCCGCCTGCTGATCGCCGTGGCGGTAGGAATAGGCTAGCGGCTCCACAGCCGCGTCCTGAGCAGCCGTAGCCGCCAGCGACTGTTCGCGGAGAAAGACGCCCTGGCGCTCCAGGATCAGGCCGTTATAGCGGTTCACCACGTCGCCGGGCTGGCCCTCGGCCAGAACCCGGCCGTGGTAGAGCAGCAGCGCCCGGTCGCACAGTAGCTTCACCAACAGCAGGTCGTGGCTTACCAGCAGAACCGTTAAGCCGCGGCGGCGCAGTTCCTGGAACTTCTGTACGCAACGATTGACAAAGATGGCGTCGCCCACCGCCAGCACTTCATCCACCACCAGGATCTCCGGCTCCACGTGAATCGCGGC
>JBGPJR010000275.1:0-2955 GCA_041485545.1 Terriglobia bacterium | reverse complement strand
TGGGGAATGAGCACGATCAGTACTTCGTCTTCGGCCACCGTGTCGCTCACGTTGGAGAAGAGGTATTTCAGCAGCGGGATTTGCGACAGGCCCGGGATGCCGCTGACCTGCTGGCCCGTTTGGGTCTGAAGAATGCCGCCCAGGATGTTGATTTCGCCCTCGCGCAGGCGGATATCGTGTTCGACAATGCGCTGCCCGATCACCGGCTGTTTCACGCCCTGCACGGGCTCTACAGTCTGGGTTACCGCGGAAATTTCCACCCGCAGCTTCATCGTGATCTCGCGGTTCGCGTGAATCTTGGGGGTGATGTCCAGATTCACACCCACATCAAGGTACTGAAATTGTGTGTTCACGAGCGCGCTGACGGTCTGTCCGGCGACGCCTGGCTGGTACGCACCCGTAGCTACGGGAACTTTGTCGCCGATGCGCAAAGTGGCTTTCAGCCCGTCGGTGGCGCGCACTTCCGGGCGCTGCAGAATCTTAGTATGTGAGTCCGTCAGGATGGCGTTGAGCGTGGCGCCCGGCAGGGTCAGGGAGAAATCTCCCGACCCGATATCGTCCGCGTGGTTGAGGGGAATTAGCTTGTCCGTCGCGGACCCTCCCGGCGTAAAGGTCAGCGGGACGGAAATGCCCCCGGGTCCCGGAGACAGGCCCAGTTGCCGCGCCTTGTCACGCCGCACCTCCAGCACCGCCACATCCACCACCACCTCGGGCTTAGCCTTGTCCACGTCGCGGATGATCTTTTCCGCCAGCGCTACTTTATCCGGCGTGTCGCGGATTATGATGGCGTTCATGGAGTTGATCTGCTGGATGCGGCGCGTTTCCAGCAGCGTGCGGATAGCCGTGATCACTTCCGTGAGTTCCTGCGGAGTAATCGTGTTGGAGAGATAGAACGTCTTGATGATCTGCTGCTCCTCCTCGCGCCGCTTGACGGCTGTATCGGGGATCACGAGGATGGTATTCTGCGTCAGAGGCTTCCAGAAGGTCGTCGTCTGCATCGCAGCTTGGTTCAGCGCCTCCTCTAAGGAAACATTGTTCAGATCAATAGAGATCCGCGTGCTGTTATAAGCGGGATCGAACAGCACATTGATGCCCGCCATCTTCCCAATCGTTTCAAAGACAATTCTGGCATCGTTGCTGATGCGCAGGCTGATGGGCTCGCGGGAGAGCGGCTTCAGTTCCGGAGGTCCCAGCGCGTTCTCCAAGGACGGCATGCCCGGCTCGCGCGGCGGCCCGCCAGCGGCCTGTTCCTGGAGCGCCTGTTGGGTGCTCTGGATCGACTGGCGCGCCACTGGGCTGGCGGGGTCAATCGCGGCGGCGGCCTGGTATTCCGTCAGCGCGCCCTGCAAATCGCCCTGGTCCCGCAGTTGGTGCCCGCGCTCCACGTGGAAAGAGGCGGCCTCGAAGCGCGCCCGCTCCAACCCCAACAGGTACTGCGGATTTTGCGGCTCGGCCTGCGCTGCAGTCTGATATTGATGGAAGGCCTCGTCATAATTCCCGCGCTGCTCGGCTTGCTGTCCAGCTTTATACTCCTTCTCACCCTTGGCCACCGCCTGCGGAGCGCCCGGCCCCGCGCTCAGCAGCAGAATCAGACACAGCAAGCTTCCGAGCCGAGCCCCACGTCTATATACGATTCCTGGCATCCGTCCCTCCTATCGTCGCCGAGTACGCCAAGCAGTTTGCCGGGGGAGAATTCGTCACCTTTCGCGTCCCTTCAGTGTAGCACACCCCCCTCTTAGCATATTCGGCTCGTCACGGAGATTCCATAAGGGTGCTCGCAGCCGGTCAGGGGTTTGCTCAAACGATACATAACACAGCAGGATGCCGCAACCGGCAGGGGGGTTGCTTTGGGACGGCGCGCTGCCAGGCAGAACGGAGCAGGTCTGGGCCAGAGAAGGGTCAGGCCGGGAAGCCGAGCACGGCGTTCAGGCAGACCTTGACCTGCTCGGCTGTAATCGAAAGGATGCAGCGGGGCTCCGCAAACGCATAGCAGCGGTCCCCTGGGCAGGGGTTGCAGTCGAAATAGTTTTGAACCACTGCCGAGTGAGCAGCCTGCCACGGCATCCATACCGCGGAATGCGACGATCCGAAGATCACCACCACGGGAACGCGAGCCGCCGCGGCGATATGTGCCGGGCCCGAATCATTGCCAACCAGCACGCCGGCGCCCGCGATCAGCGCGACCAACTGGCGGACGGGCCAGCCGGCGGCCCGCAGCAGGGGGCGCGGGGCAAACTTCTCCACCGCGTCGAGCGCACGGACCTCGGTTTCCCCGCAGACAAAAACGCTGCGCAACCCGAAGCGCTCCTCCAGGTATTCGCTCACCTCCGCAAAGCCAGCCGCTTTCCACTGTTTGGTGGCATACAGCGCGGTTGGATGAATCACGGCATAGCCCTCGCCTGCAGCAATTCCGAACGAACGCAGCCGCCCGGCTACGCGCTCCCGAACGGCATCTGACGGAAACACCTCCGCGGGCGGAACTTCTGAAAAGGGCACGCCGAGCCAGAAGAACGACGAAGCAATATGCTCCGCGGTGTGGACGGGGCCGCTGCGGCATAGAACTTCCTGGGCCGTGGGCACGTGCGCGTTGTAAACGCCAGGGGAGCGAAAATGACCGAATCCGGCGCGCAGGCTGGCGCCGCTCAGCCGTGTCAGCCAAGCGCTGGTCGGCCCGCCGTGAAAATTGATCACCGCCGCGAAGCCCGCGCGCCGCACTCGCCATGCGGTCGCGAGCTTACCGCTCATCGGCAGTACCGAATGAATCGTCGGATTGCCTTCCAGAAGCTCGTCCCAGGGCCGCTCGACCAGCACCGACACGTTCAGGTCCGGCCGCCACTCGTGCAGGAGGCGCAGTGCGGGGGTAAGCAGAACGGTGTCGCCCATGGAGCGCAAGCGGATAATCAAGACCCGCGCGCCCTCCGGCAGGCGGGTCAGGCTGTTCGCCGAGATCCCGCG
>JBGPJR010000274.1:0-2987 GCA_041485545.1 Terriglobia bacterium | reverse complement strand
ACATCTGCATCGCCGCGAATGGAAATACGGCCCTTTCGGAAGCCTACCGCTCGCTGAGAACCTCCGTGTTGCTCTCGGCACCGGGCCGGCCGCCTCGGGTCATCCTGATCACCAGCGGCCGGCCCGGAGAGGGCAAGACCACCATCACCGTCAACCTGGCCGTCGCCTTGGTGCAGCTCGGACGCCGGGTCCTGGTGGTGGATTCCGATATGCGCCGGCCGCACGTAGCGAGTCTGCTGAGATTACCCTCCGGAGACGCGGGATTGTCGACCTACCTGGCCGGCCGATATGGGCTGGAGGAGGTGCTGACTTCCACGTCGGTCCCCAACCTCTGGGCAGTGGTCTGCGGGCCGGTCCCTCCCAACCCGGCCGAACTGCTCTCCTCCGCGCTGATGACGCAATTCCTGGAAGAAACGGCCAAGCGATTTGACTACGTGGTGCTGGATTCGCCCCCGGTGCTGCACGTCAGCGACGCGCGCATTCTGGCAACACAGGTGGAGGCCACCATCCTGGTGGCACACAGCGGCAGCACTCCCCGCGACACGGTCAAACAGGCCAAAGAATACCTCCAGCAGGTCAACGCGAACGTCATCGGCGTCACACTGAACAACGTGGACCTGAGCTCCGCAGCCTACACCGACTACTACCACGACTACGACGGCTATCATGGGAATAGCCCAGGCTAGCCAGGCGCCCGCAAACCTGGGCAACTCGCGGCCTTCGTCTCCTCGTCTGGCTCTAGAGAAGCCACTCCGCTGGGCGCGCGTCTCTCACTGCACAGAGGTCTCCTTGCGCTCATCGGGAGGGTTTGGATAGGACGGCACGCACGGTGCGTAGAAGCACGCGCAGGTCCATCAGCAGCGAAAAATTCTTGATGTAATACAGGTCGTAAGCAAGCGCCTCGCGCTGACCGACCAGGTCGCTCGGATAGGGACAGTTGACCTGGGCCCATCCGGTGATGCCCTGCGGAACCAGGGTTCGCAAGGAATAGAGGGGGATGTCTTCTTTCCGCTGTTCGCTGCATGGAACCACCCAGGGTCTCGGTCCCACAAACGCCATCTCCCCTCTTAACACGTTGATCAGCTGCGGTATCTCGTCCAGATGAAAAATGCGCAGCCAGCGCCCCACGGCCGTGACGCGCAGGTCGGCCGCCTGCGCCGAGCGGATCTGCTGCCCCGCTTCCAAGACCGTCATGGTTCGAAGCTTCAGGATGTAAAAGCTTCGGCCGCGCGTTCCCACGCGGGCTTGTCGGTAGAAAACGGGGCCATTGGAGTTGAGCTTAATCAGCACCGCACACAGCAACAGGATGGGAATGCTGACCAAGAGCAGCAACAGCGAACAAACCACGTCCACAATCCGTTTGAGCCGCACGCGGTAGGTCCGGCGTCCGGCCAGCAGCTGGGCAACCAGCAGTTGGGGGGGATAGACCTCGCAGGCAACCTTGCCGCTGAGCCATTCGTACAACTCCGGCAGCGAGTACATCTCCACCGCGTCGGGCTGGGGCGTTGCCAGCAGATCGAGGAACTCCTGCCGCTCCAGGCACGCCAGCGAGTGGATCACCAGGTCCAGGCCGCGCTGCTCTCGCAACGCAGGGAGCGCCGTTTGAAACTCCGACAACTCTTCATAGGTCCCGGCGATGCGGAGGTCGGAAAAGCTGAACTCCTGCAACAAGTTCTGCAACAGCTTTGCCTCACTGGGGGAGCCCAGAATCACCGCCGTGCGCGGCTGCTGCAACCGATAGAGAGCAAATCGCCACAGCAGCAGCAGCAAGGGAGCGATCATCAACTGGATCATGAAGACGGCCCGGGACAGGCGGAGCACGACGAGGAAGTAGAACACCGAACTGCCGAGCAACGTCACCACACCCCCAGCCGCGTAGGCCAGAACCAGCTTGCGGGCGCGGATGTAATCGTCCCGCGGATTGTAGAAGTCCGCGACGTAGAGCGCCACGAGATACAGCCCAATGGTCAGCGAGATGGGGAGCCCACTGTCGAGCGCGTAGCGCCAGCCGTTGGGAATGCCATACCAAGTGACACAAGAAAACAGGAGAACCGCCCACAGGATGACCAGATCGCCAAACAGGAGGAGCCATTTCATTCGGGAGAAGTACAGACTGCCTACCCGGATCATCCAAGGCCTGCGCATCGCGCGGCGGGGACGGTATGGAGGACCGTCGGTTGCCCCCGGAAACTCGGCCTCCTCCGCCAGCGAGGGAGCCAGGAACGAAAAGAAACGGTACCGTCGACGTTGCATCATTGATGATTGTGGAACGCTTCCTGATACGCGGAAAGGGTTTGGGCGGCCGTGGTCTCCCAGCGAAACCGCGCTGCCTGCGCGCGGCCCCGCTCAATCAGGGAGCGGCGACCGTTTGGCTCGTGCAAGACCTTCAGAAGAGCTTCCTGAATGGACTCCGTGGAAGTGGGGTTAACGTAGACGGGAACATCCCCAGCCACCTCTGGAATCGAGCTTGCCGCGGAAGCGATGACGGGCGTTCCCGCCAGCATCGCCTCCAGCGGTGGCAATCCGAAGCCTTCGTACAGAGAGGGATAGACGAAGCAGCGAGCCGAAGCGTACAGCCGGGCCAGCTCGGCATCCGGCACGTAGTCCTGGAACAGAATGTCCCGTTCAACCTTCAGATCGCATGCCAACCGGTAAAAAGATGAGGAGCGCCAGCGCCGCAAGCCGACGATACGCAGCTTCGGTTCAATCGCGCCGGAGCGCTTCAACCCGGCGTACGCTCGAATGATGCGTTCCGTGTTCTTGCGCGGGTCGTGCGCCCCGAGGGCCAAAATGAACGGGGGCTCCTCCATCGAAGGGGGCTCTTCGGGGGCTCTCTCGACCGGTTCGACTCCTTGGTAGGTCACTCGAATGCGCTCGGGGGCCACTGGCAGAAACTCGACGATTTGTTTCTTGGTGAATTCCGATACGGCCAGAACCCGGTCTGCTCGGGGGCAGGAACGGGGAACGACGGCGCGGCGATACAAATT
>JBGPJR010000273.1:0-3043 GCA_041485545.1 Terriglobia bacterium | reverse complement strand
TGCATTGCATTCGGTCAGTCATTTGCTGGCGCCACTTTCACGGCGAAGTGGCTAATTCAAAATATTTACATGTTTCCTCTTCTGACCCAAGAGATGAGCACTTATGATCTCACTTACTTGGGTGTACTCTTTACTACGGTCTGGTTCGTGGTCGTGGGAATCGATAATCGTGCAGTAAAGGTCACGTGGTAAGACAATTCCAACGCTTTAGCCACTCCTAGCTTTCCCAATCTCGTCGATCAGCGCGGGAACCACATCGAATAGGTTGCCGACAATGCCGTAGTCGGCCACTTCGAAGATGGGCGCGTGGGGGTCCTTGTTGATGGCCACCACGGTGCGCGAGCCTTTCATGCCGACCAGGTGCTGAATGGCGCCGGAGATGCCCACGCCAATGTAGAGCTTCGGCGCCACGGTCTGGCCCGAGCTTCCGATCTGGCGCTCCATGGGCAGCCAGCCGTTGTCGCAGATGGGGCGCGAGCCACCCACTTCGCCGCCCAAGGCGTCGGCCAGCTTCTGAATCAGCGCCAGATGCTCCTGCTCCTTGATGCCCCGCCCGGCCGCTATGATGATCTCCGCCTGCGCCAGATCCACAGTACGCTTGGCCTCTTGAAATGGCTCCTGCGCGTGCGTGCGAATCTGCGACGCCTCCAGCCTCACGGCGAATCGTTCCACCGGCGCAGGTGCGTCTCCCTTCTTGACGTCGTCCGCCGAAAAGCCACCGGCTTGCACCGAGACGAAGTAAGGCGGCGGCCCTTCAAACGAAAGGTCCGCGTTCATTCTTCCCTGGAACAGTTGCCGCGTGAAGATGAGTTCCCCACCCTCCATGCGGCAGCCAATGCAATCGCTGAGCAAGGAACTGCCGAGCTGCGCCGCGAGCCGCGGGGCAAAATCGCGCACCTGGTAGGTATGCGGCAGCACAATCAAGTAGGGTTGCTGCGCTGCAACAAACTGCTCCAGCGCCAGGCAAAATGCATCGGGCGTGTACGGAACTAACAACGGATCGTCGAGGCTCCACACGCGCGCCACGCCCTTGGCGGCGACCTCCGCCGCCAATCTCTCCATATCGTGACCGAGAACCACAGCCTCCACTGGACGCGACAGCTCGGAGGCGATCTGCTGAGCCGCCGCGAGAGCCTCCCAGCTCATGCGGTGCCATTTGCCACCCTGCTGCTCCGTTATAGCTACGACCTGTTGTGCCATTTGATTCAGACACACTGATAATGTAGCACTTTAACTTAATGCTACAGGATTCTGGCCTGCGTTCGCAGCCGCTCCACCAACCGGGCCGCGGCTTCCTGGGGGCCGCCCTCGATGAACTCCGTCTTCTTGTTCCTCACGGGAACGTACAGGCGGTGGAGTCTCTGTCGCGTCCCGCCGGACACGGGAGCGGTGGCCTCTAGCTCGGCGGGTGTGAGACGGCGCAGTTCCTTGGTCTTGGCCTTCTTGATTCCCATCAGGGTGGCGTAGCGCAGCTTGTTGATCCCCGACTGGATGGTGAGCAAGGCCGGCAGTGACATCTCCACCCACTGAAACCATCCGGCTTCCAATTCTTGCTTGACGCGCAGCCGCTGCTCCTCCACCTGCACTTCCATGATGATGGTGGCGTGCGGCACGTTGAGCAGCTCCGCCAGAATCACACCGGTCTGCCCCAGGCCGAGGTCCTCCGACTGCAAGCCGGTGAGGACCACATCGAATCCCTCGCGCCGGATGGCCTCCGCCATCATGCGGGCCACGCGATCAGTTCCGAGCAACGGTTCCAAATCACATTCGATGTGGATGGCCCGATCGGCGCCCTTTGCGAGCGCTTCGCGGATCACCTGCTGCACGCGCGGCGGTCCGGCGCTGAGCACCACCACTTCCCCGCCATGTTTTTCCTTCAACTGCAGGGCTGCTTCCAGCGCGTAGGCGTCTGGCTCATTCATCTCGTAGCTGAGGTCGGACTCGCGAATCCACGATGCGTCGTCGTTCAGGCGCAGCGGGAAGTCCCTGGCCGGGACCTGCTTGACGCAGACAATGATTTTCATGGCGATCCAGGAGGCTCAAACAGACGGGGTGCGAGAGGCCGGGTACACCAGGTCCGGCGATTACTCCGCGTAGCGCCGGAAAAGCAGTGCGGCGTTGGTGCCGCCGAAGCCGAACGAGTTGCTCAACGCGTACTCGAGGTTTGCCGGGCGGGCCTGGTTCGCCACGTAGTCCAGGTCGCAATCCGGGTCGGGGTTTTCCAGATTGATGGTGGGCGGCAAAATCTGGTCGCGCAGGGCCAGCGTGCAGAAGCCCGCTTCCAATCCTCCGGCGCCTCCCAGCAGATGCCCGGTCATGGACTTGGTCGAGCTGACCGCTAATTGGTAGGCGTGCTCGCCGAACAGCCGCTTGATGGCCAGCGTTTCCAGCCGGTCGTTGTAAGGTGTCGAGGTGCCGTGCGCGTTGATGTAGGCAATCTGCTCGGGCTTGACCTGCGCATCGGCCAGCGTGTTTCTCATAGCGCGATAGGCCCCGTCGCCGTCTTCCGAGGGCTGCGTAATGTGGAAAGCGTCACCGGACATTCCGTAGCCGACCACCTCGGCCAGGATGGGAGCGCCGCGCCGCCGAGCAAACTCCAAATCTTCCAGGATAAGAATGCCTGCTCCCTCGCCGATGACAAAGCCGTCGCGCTCCTTGTCGAAGGGCCGACTGGCGCGGGCCGGCTCGTCGTTACGCGTAGAGAGCGCGCGCATGGCCGCAAAGCCGCCCACCCCCAAAGGCGTGATGGCCGCCTCGGAGCCGCCGCAGATCATGACGTCGGCGGCGCAGCGCTGGATCAGCGTGCAGGCATCGCCGATCGCGTGGGCGCTGGAAGAACACGCGGTACAGGTCGCCGAGTTCGGCCCCTGGGCTCCGTGGCGGATGGAGACCTGCCCGGCCGCCAGGTTCACAATGCTGGCGGGAATGAAGAAGGGTGATATCTTGCGCGGGCCACCCTCGAGCAGCGCCGTGTGCTCGCGCTCGATGACATCGAATCCGCCGATCCCGGAGCCAATGAAAACGCCCGCCCGTTCGGCCGTGT
>JBGPJR010000272.1:0-3053 GCA_041485545.1 Terriglobia bacterium | reverse complement strand
TCAGCGAGAGGTGAAAAACCCCTTGAGTTCTGTAGGAGTTACAGTCCCCGGCAACGTCGCGGCGCGAGACGCGGATCTCCTCTCGCAGATTGACCGGGCTCGGCTTCCCCGCCACATTGCGATCATTATGGATGGAAACGGCCGCTGGGCTCATCGGCGGCGGCTCCCGCGCATCGCGGGCCACCGGGCCGGCACCGAGGCCGTTCGCCAGACGGTGGAGGCCGCCTCACGACTCGGCATCGCGGCGCTGACGCTGTACGCATTCTCCACAGAGAATTGGAAGCGGCCCCAGACCGAAATCGAAACCCTGTGGACGCTGCTGCGCGAGTACCTGCGCAAGGAACTGGCCGAGATTCACCGCAACAACATTCGCCTGCAGATTCTGGGGCGCTACGAACAGCTTCCCGCCGAAGTCAAGCGGGACTTGGAGGACGCCCTGCAGCAGACGGCAGGCAACACCGGCATGGTGCTGAATGTGGCGCTCAACTACAGCGCGCGCGCCGAGCTGGTGGACGCCTTTCAGGAGATTCTGCGTCACGCGCACGAAGCGGCTGGGCCGGCGCCGCAGATCACGGAGGAAATGGTTTCCGAACATCTCTACACGCGCGGCCTGCCCGATCCCGATCTGCTCATCCGCACTTCGGGCGAGATGCGTGTCTCCAACTTCCTGCTGTGGCAGATTGCCTACGCCGAGATCTGGGTCACCGACACCTGCTGGCCCGACTTCACCTCGCAACACCTCTACCAAGCCATCCTGGATTTTCAGAAGCGCGAGCGCCGCTACGGGGGCCTCGGCCGCAACGGAGCCTGAAGCCCGTTCATGCGGCGCATCCTCACCGCGATTGTTCTGATCCCGCTCGTCGTTGCCTTGGTCCTGTTTGGGCCAGTCTACCTGATGGTAGTGGTGCAGTCAGCCGTTGCCTTGGCGGGCGTTTGGGAATACTTCCGGCTGGCGCAAGCTGCCGGAGTGCGGCCCTTGCGTGTGCCAGGTTTTCTATTCGCGTTCCTCCTGAGCATTCTTCCTTTGAAGGGTGCGCCTTCGGAGAGTCTCGTCCTGATTCTGACAGCGGTGCTGATGATCACAATGCTGACCGCGATGCGCCCGAGGGAGGATTTGAGGGGATACATCGGGTCGGTTGCTGCGACTCTGTTCGGGCCGATCTACGTGGCCGTACCGCTGGCATTGTTGGTCTTAGTTTGGATGCAGTACGATGGTCCCTACCACGTGCTGTTCGCGCTGGTCGTAATTTGGGTCGGGGACACTGCGGCTTACTTCATCGGAAAGAATCTTGGCAAGCACAAATCATCGCCGCGCATCAGCCCGAACAAGACCTGGGAAGGCACCATCGCCTCCTTCGTAGCGGCCCTGCTGGTGGGCTTCATCACCGCTAGGTATTTCTGGGGCCGCGACGGTTATGCGGAGCCGATAATACTGGCGGCGGCTTTGAATGTGGCCGGGCAATTCGGCGATCTGGCGGAGTCGGCCTTGAAGCGCAGCGCCGGAGTAAAGGATTCTTCCCACTTGATTCCCGGACATGGCGGGGTGCTGGATCGCATTGATGCCCTGCTGTTTGCCGCTCCGGTTCTGTGGTATTATTGGCTGTGGCGCTGGGGCTAGGTCGAGATTTATCGTAACTGCATGAAAAGAATAGCCATTCTAGGCTCCACCGGCTCCATCGGTCGGAGCTGTTTGCGGGTCGTCGAAGACTCCCCAGAGCGCTACGAGATTGCAAGCCTTTCGGCAGGGGAGAACGTTCCCCTGATGGCCGAGCAAGTCAGAAAGTTTCGGCCCCGGTTTGTCTCCATGGGAAGCGAGCAGGCGGCCCGTTCGCTCCGCGAAGAGCTTCGTCGCGCGGGCTGTTCTCCGGTCCCGGAAGTTGGATTCGGTCGTAACGGAATGGAGCAAGCGGCCACTCTGCCAGAAGCGGAGATGGTTTTGTCGGCGACGGTGGGAATTGCCGGGCTTCCCGCAACGTACGCCGCCATCGTCGCCGGGAAACAGGTGGCTTTGGCCAACAAGGAGGTCTTGGTCACCGCAGGGGAGCTAGTGACCAACGCGGCTCGCCGTAGCGGGCTGGAATTGCTCCCGGTAGACAGCGAACACAATGGCGTTCATCAGTGCTTGCGAGCCGGCCGAAGAGAAGAGGTGAGACGGCTGGTGCTGACCGCCTCCGGGGGACCGTTCCTGCGCACGCCCGCGGAGCAACTGGAGACGGTGAGCGTCGAGGCCGCTCTCAACCATCCCACCTGGCGGATGGGCGAGCGGATCACCATTGACTCCGCCACACTGATGAATAAGGGCTTTGAGGTAATCGAAGCGCGCTGGCTGTTCGGTCTCGCACCCGACCAGATCCAGGTGAAGGTACATCCGCAGTCCACGGTTCACTCCATGGTCGAGTTCGTGGACGGTTCCGTTTTGGCACAGCTCTCGGTCACGGATATGCGGCTTCCTATCCAATACGCGCTATCCTATCCGGAGCGGATTGCATCCAAGGAATATGCGTTCGACTGGGGGAAGCTGAACGTGCTGGAATTTCTGGAGCCGGATACGAGCCGGTTTCCTTGCCTGCGCCTGGCCTATGACGCCTTGCGGCAGGGAAGCTCCTATCCGTGCGCCCTCAACGCTGCCGACGAGGTTGCGGTGGGAGCATTCCTGGAGCACAAGATTTCCTTTGGAACGATTGTGCGAGTGATCGAGGAGATGCTGGGCTCCGTCGCTGCGGCCACCTTCCGTTCCATAGACGATGTTCTGGAGTATGACCGAAACTGCCGCCGGCAGGCGGCGCAGTTGCTGCACTGCTATCAAACCTAGGAGTCTTTCGCCGCATGCTATACGTGATTGTGACCAATCTGCTGGCCGTCGTTCTCGTGCTCGGCGTCATGATCCTGGTGCACGAGCTGGGACACTTCCTTGCGGCAAAATACTTCGGAGTCCGTGTCGAGGTATTCTCCTTCGGCTTCGGCAAGCGCCTGTGGGGCTTCCGGAAGGGAGAGACCGATTACCGGGTGAGCCTGCTGCCCTTCGGCGGCTACGTCAAGATGACTGGCGAAAC
>JBGPJR010000271.1:0-3058 GCA_041485545.1 Terriglobia bacterium | reverse complement strand
GAAAAGGACTTGAACGAGGTCATCCTCGTTGGCGGCGCGACGCGCATGCCGATGATTCAAGAGTTGGTGCGCCGGTTGACGGGCAAAGAGCCAAACCGTGAAGTCCATCCCGATGAGGTCGTCGCGGTCGGCGCGGCCATTCAGGCCGGAGTACTGGGAGGCGAGGTCAAGGACCTGCTGCTGCTCGATGTGACGCCGCTGACCTTGGGTATTGAGACGCTGGGCGGCGTTTCCACGTCCTTGATCACGCGCAACACCACGGTCCCGACGCGCAAGACGGAGACCTTTTCGACGGCGGCGGACAACCAGACTTCGGTCGAGATTCACGTGCTCCAAGGCGAGCGGGCCATGGCGCGCGACAACCGCACGCTGGGCAAGTTCCAGCTGGTGGGTATTCCACCGGCGCCGCGCGGAGTTCCGCAGATCGAGGTGACCTTTGATATTGACGCCAACGGCATCCTGCACGTCATGGCCAAAGACCTGGGCACCAGCAAGCAGCAGGACATCACCATCACGGCCTCCAGCGGCCTGGGCAAGGACGAAGTGGACCAGATGCAGAAGGACGCCGACGCGCATGCCGAAGAGGATCGCAAGCGGCGCGAGGAAGTCGAGGCTCGCAACCGCGCCGACAGCATTATCTACAACACGGAGCGGCTCCTGCGGGAGAACCGCGAGAAGATTTCGCAGCAGGATGCGCAGGAGATCGAGTCGGCTCTGGCGGAGGCCAAGCAGGCCGTGGACGCCCACAAGAGCGCGGCCGAGATTGACACGGCCGTGGACCGGCTGACCAAGGCCACGCACCGCATGGCGGAAGCCATGTATCAACAAGCGGCTGGGCCGCAGGGCGGGCCCGGCTCCGGAGGGCCGAGCGACGGCGCGTCGGGTGAGAAAAAGGAAGGCGAGGTCATCGACGCTGAATACGTGGACGTGGACGAGAACAAGGAGCAGGAGTGAGAGGGTATCAACGGTAGCGAATCGGAAGGGTAGCCACGGCAGGTCGTACCTGCCGTGGGTCTGTTCCGTTTCGGTCGCAAGAGCCCACGGCACACGAGCCGCGCTGTGGCTACCACGGTTTTGGAGATGCTGCGCTGAGACGTCACAATGAACCGCAGGGAACAAGAGGATTTTTACCAGCTTCTGGGCGTGGGCCGCAAAGCCGGCAAGGAAGAGATTCGCAAGGCTTACCGGCGCCTGGCCCGCAAGTATCATCCGGACGTCAATCCGGGCGACAAGAAGGCCGAGGAACATTTCAAGAAGATCTCGGAAGCGTACGACGTCCTGAGTGATCCCAAGAAACGGCCGGTCTACGATCAGCTCGGCTACTACCAGGAAGGAGCTGCGGCGGGGCCGCAAGCGGGCTTCCGCGGCGGACGCCCGGTGGATTTTTCGGGCTTCGATTTTTCCGACATTTCCGGCGGCGGGGAAGCAGAGCCCAGCAGCTTCCGCGACCTGTTCTCGCAGTTCTTCCACCGCGGCGAGGAAACGGCGGCGCCACAGCCGGAGGCTGGCGGCGACCTGGAATATCAGATCCACATCGGATTCTGGGAGGCGATCCGCGGGACCACGGCGCGGCTAAACGTGACACGCCAGCAGCCTTGCCCGGTCTGCAAAGGAAGCGGCGGAACCGGGCCGGAGCGCACCTGCGCGGAGTGCAAAGGGACGGGACGGACGACCCGCATGATGGGCAACATGCGCTTTGACGCCACCTGCCCGCAATGCCACGGCCGCGGCCGCGCGCAGAACCGATGCAGCGCCTGCGGGGGCGAAGGGCGGCGCGGCGCGCCGGAGACGATCGAAGTCCGGATTCCCGCCGGCGTGCAAGACGGCTTCCGCGTCCGCGTGCCAGGCAAAGGAAACGCCGGCCGGCACGGGGCTCCCGCCGGAGACCTCTATCTGATCACGAAGGTGACGCCGCATCCGTTCTTTGAGCGGCGCGGCGACGACATCCACACCGTGATTCCGGTAACGATCACCGAGGCGGCGCTGGGCGCCAAGGTGGAGGTGCCGACCATTGATCAGAGCCGCGCCTTGCTGCGCGTTCCCCCGGGGACGGTGAGCGGACAGAAGTTCCGCCTGCGCGAAAAGGGAGTGCAGTCGCTCAAGACCGGTAAGCGCGGAGACCAGTTCGTGGAAGTGCGGGTGCAGGTTCCGAAGGTTGCCGATGAGCGTTCCAAAGCCATCCTGCGCGAGCTGGCGCATCTCAACCCGGAAGATCCCCGCAGCGAGATCTACCGGCAGGTGCAGCAATGAAGGATGATCATGCCTAGAAAGAGCCGCAACAAGGCAGCCTTCATGATCTCGGCGGTGGCCGAGAATTACGGCATCCATCCGCAGACGCTGCGGCTGTACGAACGCGAGGGCTTGCTGAAACCCTCGCGAACGGAGGGCAACACGCGGCTCTATACGGAGCGCGACCTGGAGCGGCTGGAGGTAATCCTGAGCCTCACGCGCGATATGGGAGTGAACCTGGCGGGGGTGGAAGTCGTCCTCCGCATGCGCGACAAGATGGAACAGATGCAACACGAAATGCGCGAATTCGTCTCCCTGGTACAGCGCGAGATGATGCAGCAGGCCGGCGCCGGCAGCGGAGTGACGAATGCCTTGGTGCGCTTCGTGCCGCGGCACGCGGCGCCGGTTCGCGTAAAGAGGGGGGAGTAACGAGGCGCGCCAATTCCGCTGCGCCTGCCGGGGAATGCGTTTCGACGAAGCCAAGCCGCACATCCGACTGCTCATCTTCGACCTGGATGGGACGCTCATCGATTCCAAGAAGGACCTGGCGCGGAGCGTGAACGCTACGCTGGTGCATCTGGGCCGCCCGGTCCTGGACGAGCAGACCATCTACTCCTACGTGGGCCGGGGCGCTCCCACGCTGATCCGGCGCGTGGTGGGCGACGTGGCTTCGGAAGCCGAGGTCGCCGCGGGCCTGGAATATTTCCTGGACTACTATTGGGAGCACAAGCTGGAGCACACCCGGCTCTACCCCGGCGTGCGGGAAACGCTGGGGCAGCTCGCCGACGGCGGGCCGCAGGTGCGGACCCTGGCGGTGCTCACCAACAAG
>JBGPJR010000270.1:0-3102 GCA_041485545.1 Terriglobia bacterium | reverse complement strand
GTCGATCTCCTTCTTCCGCGCGATGTAGCCGTTGTGGTTGGCGCGGATGGTGTACCAAGTGGGCAGTCCCGCGATGTTGGACGGGAAAATATTCTTTCCCGAAACTGGAATGCCCATCTGGAAGATCGACCGCAGCAGCACGGTGTTGGCGGTCTGGCTGCCGGAGCCATTGACCGTCGCCACCTGGATGCTCATGTCGTTGAGGATTCTCTTGGGCGTTGCCTTGGCCCCGCTGGGAGCCGCTGTCTCAATGGTCGCCATAACACTCCTTGGATCGTGGGATCATTGCGCAGAGGCCGATTCTTGCTGCTCGGTCTTGCTCCGTGCCTGTTCTGCCGGAATGGGTCTAGCCGACGAACATTCTGCGTTTCCTCACGCGTCCACCTCCAGTATATGCTTGCGAGAAACGCAAAAGCAACGGATCGCAGGTCCCCAAGAAATACCATGTTCAATAAGATGAACTCGTGAGCGGGGCGAGAAACTACGCGGAAGGATGGCTGGGTAAGGCGGCCGGCTCGCGGGCCGGGTTGGAAGGAGATGGGACGCCGAACCTTCCCTCCCGCAGCACCGCCAGGTCGGCGACAAGCTGCGCGGCGCTGGTATAACGCTCGGCGGGATCTTTGGCAAGACATTTGTTCAGGATCTCTTCCAATTCCAGCGGCAGCGCCCAATTGACCTGCCGCGCCGGCAGCGGGTGGACGTGGGCGACTTGATGGGTAATCTCGGTTACGCTGCGGCCTTGGAACGGCATCTCCCCGGTGAACATCCAGTAGAGCACCACGCCCAGGGAGAAGACGTCGCTGCAAGCGCCCGCAACGGCGCCGTGCAGCAGTTCCGGAGCCACAAATCCCGGAGTTCCCGGCACCGGATCGCTGGCCGCGGCTGGCGTTCGGGCGAGCAGGGCAATTCCGAAATCCGCGATCTTGACGTGGCCATTGGCGGTCAGGAGAATGTTGGCCGGCTTGATGTCGCGGTGGACCACGCCGTGGCGGTGCGCGTAGTCCAGCGTCCTGGCTATTTCCACTGCCAGGTCCAGACGGCGCACCAGGTCCGGAAGACGCTCGTGGTCCTTTCGCGCGAGAGCCTGATCGAGCGTGTCCCCTTCCACAAATTCCATCACCAGGTAGGGGTGTCCCGCCCCGTCCTCGGCGACGTCCAGGACCGTTACGATGCCCGGATGCATGAGCTTGCCGGCAGTGCGGGCCTCGCGCCACAGCCGCTCCTTCTGCTGGCGCATCTGCTCCTCCGGATAACGTGCGTCCGCTCGGAGGAACTTCACGGCCACGACGCGTCCGATGCGCAAGTCCAACGCCTTGTATACGGCGATCGCGGAGCCTTGGCCGAGTTCTTCCATCAGTTCATAGCGCCCCGCAATGGGAGGAATCCTGCGCTTTGCCAACGCTGCGGCGCGTCCGGCGGCTGAATCCGGAGTGCGGGCTGTGCTGCCGGCCGCGGCGTCTGCATCGACCGGCTCATCGGACGGCAGCAGCCGCGCATACTCGTAGGGCTCGGCCATCTCCGCGGCCTGCGCCACCCGACGCGGTGTAAACAGCGCCTTGGCGTCCCGTTCCTCCAGCCGCAGCGCGACTCCCCTCACCTTCTCGATCAGCCAGCGCCGACTCATCCAGATCAACACCGAAAGGGCCAACGGCAGCAGCTGAATCGCGCCGGCCGGGACCGACTCCGGCGTGCCCAGCACCGCCTGGAGCGGCTGCAGGACCCAGTCCGTCATCGCCCACAGCAGCGCTACCGGCCACCAGGCAGAGAGCCCGGAAGAGCCGTACAGCTCTAAGACGAAACGAAGCAGAAAGCCGAACCCGTATGCGAAGAACAGCACATTCAGCAGATGTTGGAGCGGGCGCAGGAAAAGAAGGGAGATGGAGCGCCGCGTCATCTTCGAAGCCATCGCGCCGGTTTCGGATAGCGAGTTCATACGCGGCGAAAGTCGGCGCGATCCGGATGAAAGGGAGGCAAAGCGGTGGTCTTGGGCCGGACCGCGCCGGAAGGGTTGAGCCCTTCGAGGGTACCCTATCACTTCGCACGGAATGCGGGAGGGCTTTTTGTAGCCGTCACCACGATGTGCGTTTTTTGCAAACGGGCGGCCGGAAGATGCTCCCCGCTCCGCGGCCGCAGCCCCTATGGCGCGGCCGGAGGCGCCTTGTGCTGGATTGGTTCGGGGACGCGCTCGCGTTCGAGCGGCTCTACTTTGAAGACCCATTCCAGCGGGATGGTTTGCGGCAGGTAGCAAATCTTGTCGTCGCAGGCCTGGTACCGCAGCGTGCCCTGGATCTTCAACGTGCCATTGCCGTCGATCAGCGGCTGCAGAACGTTGGATCCGGCCATGGTCACGTCTTGCGTAATGCGGAACTGGTTTTGGAAGACCGGAACGACTTCATTGATCGCGGGCAGCAGGAGCAGATCGGACTTGGGATATTCAACCGGATAGCCCATGAAATTGGGCGAGGGTGCAATCTGCACTTGGATCGGGATGTAGTCCTTCACCTCCGGCGAGTAGACGTGCATCTTGGGAGGCAGTTGGAAGTCCGCTACCAGCGTGAAGCGCAGGTTGGGATGGACCACATCGCGCGTGGCGTAGTACTTCAAAGCGAGGTAGTTGGTCTTGACCTCGGTCTGCCGCGTCCCCGCGACGGACCCAAACTCCCGCAGCAGAATCGTGGGGGCGGCGTAGCGGTCTTGGTATTTGTCCTCGAAGTATTTCGACTTCACAATTCCGTTCGGGTCCACGATGAACGTCCCCGGATAAGGCACGCCGTACCAAAGGTGGTCGGCGGGCACGGAGGTGTTCAGCACGCCGAAGTCGCGGATGATCTTGGACTGCGGGTCCGAGAGCATCGGAAAGGTGATGTGCTTGCGCTGGGCGAAGTCGGCTAAAATCGCCACCGAATCGTACGTGATGACGGCGACGCCGAGCCCTTGCTTCCGAAACTCATCGGCGTACTGCTGCAACTCGACGAGTTGCGTCTTGCAGTACGGTCACCAGTCCGCCGAGCGGTTGAAGTACAGGACGGCGCCCTTGGGTCCGCGAATCGAATCGAAATTCTGCGTCTTGCCGTTCTGATCGGGGGCGCGGAAGTCGGGGAT
>JBGPJR010000269.1:0-3110 GCA_041485545.1 Terriglobia bacterium | reverse complement strand
CTGGTGGATCGCATGGCGCAGACGTTCCTCAAGACCGACGGCAATATTCGCGAAGTGCTGCACACGATGATCTATTCGCCGGAGTTCTGGTCGCGCGAAACCTACCACGCAAAAATCAAAAAGCCGTTTGAGCTGGTAGCCAGCACGGTGCGCGCTCTGGGCGTGGACACCGATCAGGTGCTGCCGCTGGTGCAGTGGACGGCACGCATCGGCGAGCCGCTCTATCAGTGCCAGCCGCCCACGGGCTACTCCGACAAGGCGGAGGCGTGGGTCAACACGGGCGCGCTGCTGAACCGCATGAATTTTGCGATGGCCGTCGCCGGGAACGCGCGGCGCTTCGGCGGCGGCAGCGTCCAGGCTCTAGCGGAGAGAGTAGGCGGGACGACGCCCGAGCAAGCTTTGTCGCAGTTCGTGGATCTGTTTCTCGGAGGCGAGGTGTCGCCGCAAAGTCTGGAGACGCTGAAAGCAAAGCTAGAGAGCGATCCATCTGCTGTGGGCGCTGACAGTGCCGCGCGCGCGGCCGGGGCGCGGGGGGCTCTGGCGCAGGTGGCGGGTCTGGTGCTGGGCTCGCCGGAATTTCAGCGGCGGTGAACGGAGCGAGGTGCAAGATGCAATTCACACGCAGAGCATTTCTAAAAAGCGGCGGGGTGGCGATGCTGGGCTTTGGAGCCCTGCCATCGTTCCTGACGCGGGCCATTGCAGCGACGCCGATGCCGAACGGCAAGATTCTGGTGGTGATCTTCCAGCGCGGCGCCGCCGACGGGCTGAACGTGGTAGTCCCTTTCGCAGAGCCGGACTACTACCGCCTGCGTCCGACCATCGCCATCCCTCAGCCGGGCCGGGGCCAGAGCGAGGCGGCCATCGACCTCGACGGCTTCTTTGGACTGCATCCCGCGCTCGCGCCGCTGGAGCCGATCTATCGCGAGGGGCAGCTTGCTATCGTGCATGCCGCCGGATCGCCCGACAGCACGCGCTCGCACTTTGACGCGCAGGACTACATGGATAGCGGCACGCCCGGCGTGAAGAGTACTCAGGACGGCTGGCTCAACCGCCACTTGCAAGCTGCGCCTGAGCCAGAGGCCACGCCTTTCCGTGCGGTCGCTCTCGGCTCCAGTCTGCCACGCGCACTGCAGGGCCGCGCGCCCGCCGTAGCGCTGGCCAATGCGCAGCAGTTCCGTGTGATGGCGCTATCACCGCTCGCCGCGAACGGTTTTGAGGCTCTCTACGCCGAGACCGCCGACCGCATGCTGGCCGGCCAGGGCCAGGAGACATTTGAGGCCATTGACATGCTGCAGAAGGCCGATGTCTCGCGCTTCCAGCCGGAGAGCGGGGCCGATTATCCGCGCAGCAAGTTTGGGCAGAGCCTGCTGCAGGTGGCGCAGTTCATCAAGGCCAATATTGGCCTGGAGGCTGCGTTCATCGAGAGCGGCGGCTGGGATCACCACGTAAACGAGGGCGGCACGCAGGGCCAGTTGGCCAATCTGCTGCGCGATTTGGGTCAGAGCCTGGCGGCGTTCCATCGCGACCTGGGCGACCGCATGAAGGACATCACCGTTGTGACTATGTCGGAGTTCGGCCGCACGGCCGCCGAGAACGGCAATCGCGGCACTGACCACGGCCACGCCAACTGCATGTTCGTGATGGGCGGCCCGGTGGCGGGCGGCAAGGTTTACGGACGCTGGCCCGGTCTGCAGGACGGGCAGCTCAATGAAGGCCGCGACCTCGTCTTGACCACCGACTTCCGCACCGTGCTCGGCGAGTTGATTGAGCGCCACCTCGGCGACCGCGAATTGGATCGTGTCTTCCCCGGCTTCCAGAATGATCGGAGCAGATTCCTGAAACTGATTCGTTCCTGAGGCGCGTTGCGGTAGCGAGTTTTTTCCCGCAACCTAATCGCAACAGGGGTCTCCGCGCAGGCAGTCCACTCCCTCTTTGGCGATGATTGGAACCATGACCAAGCCTGCGGCGGGGTCTGCCCACCACAATCCCCAGGCTGCATTCAGCAACAAGCCGCTTAGCAAGACGGCAGAGAGATAAGTGCAAAACTCTGTCTGTCTTGCGTCCGCATGCATCGCCGCGCTCTGCAAGGCGGCTCCAACGCGGCGCTTGGCGCGGGAAAGCAGCGGCATAACGAGCAGGGAAACGCACGCCAGAACGATCCCGACTATGCTGTGCTCGGGCGCTTTCCGCCGAGCCAGGTCGCTGCCAGCCTCGTAGGCCACGTAAGCAGCCAGCGACAGAAAGCAAACGCCCACCACGCGCAGCGTTCGCACTTCGATCCGTTCGCGATTGCGCTCATCCGCGTCGCGGTGCATGCGCCACAGCAGGGCTGCTCCGGAGGTAACTTCAATAAAACTGTCCACGCCGAATCCGATCAGCGCAATGCTTCCCGCCGCCGCCCCGGCTAACACCGCGACCAAGCCCTCCAGAGTGTTCCACGCGATGGTGAAGTATTCCAGGCGCTTTCCACGTTGAGCGACAGCGACGCGGTCGAAAGTCGGTTCCACAATGCTCTCAGCATAGCAGTCCCGGCAGTTTTCGGGACTGCTGGCAACCTGGGCTGGCGAAGGTTTCTTCAGGAAAGAGACGGAGATGCCTGTCCAGCGGTGGCATGTATCCGCTTCACAGTTGCGAAACGGTGCGCGGCAGGAAGGGGCGGGAGGCGATCTGGCCGTCGAAAGAAGCGGCCCAGCGGCCAGGAACGCTCGCGTGGCAGGAGGGACAGCGGCCTTCCGCGGTGATGTTGTAGTGCAGGATGCGGTAGCCGTGTCGCTCGATCAACAGAGCTTGGCAGCTTGGGCAGCGCGTGTTCTCGCCATCGCCCACCATGCCCGGGAGGTTCCCGGGATAGATGAAGCGCAGGCCGGCTTGTTTGCCGATCTCAGCGGCGCGCAGCAGCGTCTCGGCGCTGGTGCTCTCCGTATCATTCATCTTGTAGTCGGCGTGAAAAGCCGTCACGTGCCAGGGGATTTCGGGCGAAATGCCGGCCAGAAAAGCCGCCATCCGCTTTAGCTCGTCACCCGAATCGTTGAAGCCAGGGATAATGAGCGTCACAACCTCCAGCCAGAAGCCCATTTGATGGAGCCGCTGGATGGTGTCCAGAATCGGTT
>JBGPJR010000268.1:0-3137 GCA_041485545.1 Terriglobia bacterium | reverse complement strand
GCAAAAAACTTGTGAACCCCTTGCTTCCTCTTTGCTTTATCTCCTCGATGCACTGTGCACAGGGCAACCGGTATCGAATGCGCCTCACTATACAGAAATCGCCCCGCTGTGTCAATCCGTTGGCGCGCTTTGTGGGCGGTCAGAAGGTCTGGGTTCTGCGCTCTGGACAGCGCTGCCCCGCACACCCGCGCTCGTCCCGTTTCCGGGCCAAGGCAAACGCGTTTTCCTGCTATAGTGCTACCGTCGGAGGCTCCGGATCGTGGCCAAACAACGGATTCAGTTCTATTGGAAGTCCACCTGAACCACCTGCCGCAAGGCAAGAAGTTTCTTGCTGGAACGAAAGGCGGAGTTGGAGGAGCGCGACCTGGGAAAGCAGCCGCTGAACGAGCAAGAACTGGACCATTTAATTGGCGCGCGATCGCACCTGGATTTTCTCAATCCCAAAAACGAACTGTACCGGTCACGCAATATGAAGGAGCAGCCGCCCACGCGGCAGGTAGCCTTGCAGCTCATGGCCAAGAATCCGAACCTCATCCGCCGGCCTATCGTGCGGCGGGGAAACCAGTGGGTCTTTGGCTTCGACGCCGAACAATTGCAAGCTTTGGCGAAATAACGTGGCTTAGATCTCTGGAACCTCGCGGGGTCTAGGGACCGGGGATTCCTTCATCAGGTAGTGCTTCGTCAAGCCTTCCTGCAGAATTCGCAGAGCCGTATCGGGGTCGTCCGCGTATTGGAACAGCTCCAGGTCCTCCGGGCTGATGGTTCCGTAGCGGGCCAAAGCTTCCAGGTGCAGCACCTCCTTCCAGAACGAGCTGCCGTACAGGACAATGATGATTTTCTTGTTGATCTTCTGGGTCTGCACCAGCGTGAGCACTTCCATCAGCTCGTCCATGGTGCCGTAGCCGCCGGGGAAAAAGACCATGGCCTTGGCCAGATAGGCGAACCAGAACTTGCGCATGAAAAAGTAGTGGAACTGGAAAGACAGGTCCGGCGTGATGTAGGGATTGGGCAACTGCTCAAACGGCAGGCCGATGTTCAACCCGACGCTCTTTCCGCCGACGTCCAGCGCGCCGAGGTTGGCGGCCTCCATGATTCCCGGCCCGCCGCCGGTGCAGACCATAAAGCGACGCGCGACAACGGGCAGCTGGTTGGACCATTCCGTCACCTTGCGGGCCAGCTCCCGCGCCTGCTCGTAGTAGGGGGACAGGGGTCCTGCCACTTCGTCGCAACGCGAGGAGCCGAAAAACACCACGGTGTCGCGCACCTTTTCCCGGCGGAAATGGGAATAGGGTTCCAGGTACTCGGCCAGAATGCGGATAGCGCGAGCGTCGGAGCTGTCGAGGAATTGCTCGTTCTTATAAGCGACCGGGCGGCGACCGTCGGGGGCGACTGGTTCCTTCATGCCGGGTAATCTCCCCCTCTTAAAACGAGCAAACGGAAAGCGGCGGCCCGCAGCGGCTGCGTCATCATCGCACCGTAACCGCGTCCAGCATCCGGTTGCCCTGGCGCGCCTGGCGGTCTCGCCAGCTCCCTTTGTGATAGGCGTAGCCAACCAGCAGCGGGACGGCAAGTGTGGCTTCGCAGTAGACCATCTGTTCGTACGTCGTCTCCACCTTGCCCCAGCTATTGGCCTCCTTGAGCGTGCTGCCCGAAAGGCCGCCGTCGCGCACATCGGCCACCGTAACCTGGATGGCGTACTTGTGCATGCGCGCTTCCATGCCCAGCACGTCGGCCGCCACCGTAACATCCTGGGCAAAGTTTTTGGGCACGCCGCCACCGACCATGAACAGGCCCGTATCGCGCAGCCGCGTTTTCCACAGAGCCAGCTCGTGGAAATCCTTCACGCTGTCGATGGAGACTTTGGCCCCGTCACCGCGCCGGTGCTGGTGCAGGATCAGGCCAAAGCCGGCCGAGCAATCGCTGAAGGCGGGGCAAAAGATGGGCACCTGTTTGCGATAGGCCTCCAGCACAATGCTGTCTTCCACCTTCGATCCGCTGCGCTCCAGGTAAGCGCCCATCTCGACGAGAAACTCGCGCGAAGAGTAGGGGCGCGGCTCGAGAGCGTCCGCGATCTTCGTCACGGTCTCATCGCAGACGCGCAGCTCCTCCTCGTCAATCAGGGTGTCGTAGATGCGGTCAATGCCGTGCGAGAGCAACTCGGCATCGTCCACACCGGCCTTCAGCCGCTCCGAGGCGATGTAATGGCGGAAGCCCAACGTCTCAAAAAAATCCTGATCCACGATGTTGGCTCCGGTACTAACGATGGCGTCGGCCATGTTGGAGCGCAGCATCTCCACGAAGACCTTCTTGAGCCCGGCGCTGATGAGCGAGCCGGCCAAGCACAGGATCACGCCGCAGTCGCGGTCGCGCAGCATACGGTCGAGAATATCGGCGGCGCGAGCTAGGTCGCGCGCCGTGTAGGCCATCGAGCGCATCGCATCCACCAGCGGAACCACATTGTGCTGGCGAATATCAATGTGCTGGATGGGATCGCGTAAATAGTCCTGTTTGGCTGTCATCGCTCCTCCTCTCCGCCCCAACGCTGCAAACCTTCGTCAGAACCGTTGCCGCGGCCCGCTTCCTTTTTATACGCGCGGCGCAAACAATGTCAAGGATTGTTCGCAAGCCGCAGCCCGGGAATCCTCGGCAGCTGCGCTTCCGTTGACACGCGGGATGCCGCGGCCTACAATGCTCGCGCCGAGGCATTAGGAAACAAGAGGCCCGGAGGCCGGTCTTTCCATGCTCACCTTACGTGATTTGCTTGCTGGCGGGATGCTATTCCGCCTGCGCCACTTTTCGTCTGCCGTTGGAATCATTCTGATCCTTTGCCTGCCCCGCGCGCTGCACAGCCAGGCAACTTCGGACAACGTCCGTAAAACCGTCCGGGCGGTATACACCGACGCCAAGATCACCATTGACGGCGAACTCAACGAGCCCGCCTGGCAAACCGCCGAACCTATCAAGGATTTCATTCAGCGAGAACCCAACACCGGAGCGCCCGCAACAGAGCCGACCGAAGTCCGGATTCTTTACGATCACCAGTACCTCTATGTTGGCGCCTATTGCCACGACAGCGATCCGCGCCGAATCATCGTCAACAATATCCGGAGGGACTACCCGCCGCTTGACCAAGACGT
>JBGPJR010000267.1:0-3159 GCA_041485545.1 Terriglobia bacterium | reverse complement strand
TGACCGTCGTTCCTGCCAACTGCGTCGGCAAAGGTACGGCAGATGCCGAGGCTGTGGATGCAGCCAGATTGACGCCGAAGATCGAGATAATCGAGCCCGGAGCGACCGGAGCCGGCGCCTTAGCGAAACTGGCGCCGTTTACAATGCCGCCCGACGTAATGGCGGGCGCCGGGGCCCCCAGAAGACCGGTGTCGGCAAGGATCGTTTGCAAATCCTGGGTGGTGAACTTCTGCCCTGTATCCAGCTTCGCCGGAACCTTCGGCCGAGCCGGCAGCTTGTAGGCGATGTACCCGACCGCATTCGCCAGATGGCATCCGTTGCAGGTTGCGACCGTGGTGTTGAAGTCGGTGTTGAACGTCTTTATGTCTTGATTGACAATGTCGAGGGCAAGAGGCTTCAGGGCGCCCTGCTCAAAGGCACGGAGTGCGTCGCCACGGGCGGGTCGCGTCGTTTCGCCGACTTCTTGAACCTCCACCATTTCCTTCAATTGATACGCGGCCATACCCCAATTGCTGGCCTGGGCCGCGTAGTACATGTTGCCGAAGCGTGTGGCGTACTCTCTCATGACCGCACCGAGTCCGGGTTGGATGTTCGCCAGCGTGTCGAACTTCTGATCGACTGTGCCGGTCAGCCAGGCAGTATTCTGACCGACAAGCAAAGCGGTGCCTAAGACGAGGATTCCGCTGGTCGTTGCGATAATCCATTTTTTCTGCATGCTATGCTCCTCTCCGTCTCAACCCTGAGGCCTCAATCTCGACTCAGTTTTTTGCTTGCTCTGCGTCGTGGAGAGCGAATTGCCTGCTCGATCCACACGCTGCTCACCCCGCTCGGCCCTTTGCATTTGTCCAGCCACAAGCCTCTTTGCGCCGCGCGCTTCATCGCAGGAGGGACCAAGGCGCACAGGGAGAAGCAGTTGGCAAGGCGCGCGGGGACAGGGATGCCGGCCCGCTAGCGCGGCCAGAGTGTCTGAAAATCAGACGTTGCCAGAGAATCGTACACGGCGTCAGGAGGCATCCCGGGACTGGCGCAGCTTCCGATAGAGCGTGTCGCGGGAGATTCCCAGCAGTGAGGCGGCCTTAGTCCGGTTGCCCTCGCAGAGGCGCAGAGCCTGCTGGATGGCGAAGTGTTCGAGACGTTCCATGGAAAGGGGCTGATCGCCGAGGCTGCCGTGGGCGGCCGGGGCTGTGCGCTCGTGGAGCAGGGGCTTCAGGTCCTTGTCGGTAATCACCTGAGGGGAGTCTTGGGAGAGGGCTGTCACGCCCTCCAGCACACTCTCCAGCTCGCGGACGTTGCCGGCGAACGAGTGGCGGAGAAGCAGCTCGACCCCCGAGCGGGCTAGCGTGATTTCGCGCCCGTAACGGCGCGCGAGCCGGCCGGTGAAATACTGGGCCAGCACGAGCACGTCTTCCAGACGGGAGCGTAACGGTGGCAGCTCGATCACCACGGTGGCAATCCGGAAGTAGAGATCTTCGCGCAAGTATTCCGCTCGGAGCTGGTCCAGGGAGCGATTGGACGCCGCCACCACTCGCACATCGACCTGCATCGGCCGCGGACTACCCACCGGCCGGATCTCTCCATCTTGCAACACCCGTAGCAGCTTGACTTGGGCCTCCTTGGGCATCTCGCCGATCTCGTCCAGAAACACCGTTCCCCCGCTGGCGGTGGCGAACACGCCCGGGGCATCCGCGTAGGCCCCGGTAAAGGCCCCGCGGCGAAAACCGAACAGCTCGCTTTCCACCAGATCCCGCGGCAAAGCGCCGCAATTGACCGGCACGAAAGCCGCCCCGTGGCGTGGGCTGGCCGCATGAATGGCGCGAGCCAGCATTTCCTTGCCGGTGCCGGTTTCCCCCAGAAGCAGGACTGTCGCATCGGTCGCCGCAGCGGTGCGTGCCCGTTCCAGAACCCGCTGCATCGATGGAGAAACGTAGACGATATTCTCGAGGGAAGGGCGGCTCGCCAGGTTGGCCTCCAGTTGCGCCACCCGCTCCCGCAACTCGAAGACTTCGATTAACCGGGCCACCTTTTTGCGCACGGTCTCATAATCGAACGGTTTCGTCAGGTAGTCCTCAGCGCCTCGCTTGATGGCTTCAACCGCCGTTTCGATGGCGCCGTATCCCGTCATGATGATGGTGGTCAAGTCGGGATCGCGCCGATGGAGCTCCTGCATCAGCGTCATCCCGTCGGTTACCGGCATGATCAAATCCACCAGGGCCAGAGCCAGGTGCGAATTGCGCTCTTGGATGGCCAGCGCTTCGCTGGCCGAAAGAGCCACCTCAACACCGTAGCCTTCTTGTTGCAGGAATTCCTGGAGCGTTGCAGCCAGACCCGGATCATCGTCCACCACCAAGATGCAGGGTCGCGTCGCGGCGGTTGCAGTCATGTCCGGACCTCCGCGGCTTCCGCTACAGGACGGTAAGAGGGCAATTCCACCAGAGCCGTGGTTCCACCGAGGGGCTCGCTCTCGAGCCGGATTTCTCCACCATGCTCGGCAACAATGTTGCGCGCAATGGCCAGACCGAGGCCGGTCCCGCCTCCCTTCTTGGTGGTGAAGAAGGGCTCAAAGATATGCGGTAGATCTACAGCGGCGATGCCGCACCCGTCGTCGTGGATCTCAATCACGACCGTCCCGGCGGAATCCGCGCGGCAACAGATGGTGATCTGTCCATCCAAAGCTATGGCATCGAGAGCGTTGTTGAGCAGGATCGAGAACAAGGCCTCCAGCAAGTTTGTGTCGGCCAGAACCTGCCGCCCGTTGCCGGCGCTCAGTTCCAGCGACACGCGCGCTCTCTTGGCCAGCAGGGACGGCGCAAAAAAGCTTACTACTGACTCGACGGCGCGCGTCACTTCCAGTGGCTTCTTCTCGACGGGAGCCTGGCGGCTGAACTCCAGCAGCCGCTGGACGAAATGCTGGCAAAAGCGCATGCCCGATTCCAGGCGCTCCAGGTCGGCGCTGCTGGGGACAAGATGGGTCCGCTCCTGCATCATCTGCACCCGCAGCAGCATGGCGGCCAGAGGGGTATTCAGGTGATGCGCGGTGCCGGCGGCCATCCGTCCCATGCTGGTCAGCTTCTCGATCTCCAGCATTCTCTGCCTCATCCGCACCCGCTCACGAATGTCGGAGGTAACCTCCAGAAAACAGGTAGGCGCCGAAACTCCCCG
>JBGPJR010000266.1:0-3164 GCA_041485545.1 Terriglobia bacterium | reverse complement strand
TTCTGTATTCGTTTCAGCGTTCGCCACCGAACTTTACGGCAGGATTATTTCCGCTATTGGAGAGACAGCAGATTTTGCGAAGCTTTTAGCCCCTGGAAAGGATTTCTGCCGATTGTTGGTTGTGGGGTATTTTCAAAAAATTCCCTACCGAGCGCAGGTGGACATTAACCGACAAGGCGACATGCTATTAAAACCGGAGTTGACAGAGATTGTGAAAGCTCCCGGAGACTTCGGTATGTTTAGCTTTCCTGGCTTAATTGGTGGGCAATTACGGGTATCTGAACCGCAATCCATTCAGGAGGCGGCTAGTCTTATTAGAAACTGCCTTCAGAAAGCTGTAGACAATGAAGAGGATGAAGAGTGTAAAGGTGTCGGGGGGCACATCCATATCGCTTCAGTAACCCATAGCGGTTCTCATTGGATCGTTGAACCCAGGAAGTTAAATATATAATTCCCTAACTTAAGGCTCGAAACCCTGGCGGTTGACTGTCGTCTGAGGACGGCGGCCGGACCGCCGTTCTACTCTCCTCTCCCAGCTCGCTCCGGTGGCGCTGATTCCGCCCCAAGTAGATGATCCCGACTGACAGCGCCACCGTTGTAATCAAACCTCCCTCGGGGCCGTAATCTGCTCCGTGCAGCAGTGGAAACCGGGAAGCAGCAACCGCTCGCCAAGGCATACGGATCAGCTCCACTCCGCTGACGGGAAGGCTGCAGAGCGCTAAGGTCCAATTCCAGGAGAAATGCAGTCCAATCGGAAGCCACAGGGCGCGCCTCCGAAGGTAAGCGAGCGCGAGCAGGGTCCCGGCTAAGGTCGTGTTGACCACGCTGAGCTCGGTGGCGTTGGGATTCGCCGCATGGCCAAGCCCAAACAACAGCGACGAAACACCCACCGCCGCCCAGTCGCCGGTTCCCTCCACAAGCCGCTGAAAGGGGTAGCCACGAAAGAGAATCTCTTCCGAAGCGGCCCCGAGCAGCAACAGGCCGGACATCTGGGAAGCGCCCGCGACCACTGCCGATACGTCGCCCGGATAGAGGTGAAACGAGACGAATCCCGCGCTCCACTCGATCAGGATGACACCGCCAGCCAGGCCCGCTCCGATCCCCAACCCGGTGCCCGCCTGTCGCCACGCCGCAGGCGCCAGCGCCAGCCCGATGGAGTGAAACGGCTGATGCTCCACCAGGCGCGTCATCAGCCAGCTCGTTACCATCGTGGCCAGCGCGAGCATCACCACCTGAGCGGGTATCCAAGAAACGGGCCCCAGAGACTTCCCCACCCAGGTGGCTAGATTGATCGCCACCAGGAAAACCAACACGAACAGCAGCAACCGCCACCCGGCTCGGAGATGGCCATCGGGAAGAAGAAAGTAGCGCGACGGGTCCATCATTTCCGGGCGGCTAGCAGAGACGTAATAGGCATGGGGTTAGCGCGGCGTCGGAACGTCCGGCACGCGGCCGTCAGGCGCGCAGATAGTCCGGCTTCCAGTGTTGAATCATTTTCTTGATGGTCTTACGGTCGGTAATGTTTCCACTGAGGACCTTGCGGACCAGTTCCGGCAATTCCTGGTCGCTCGCGAAGCGTAGCGCGACCAACTGGTCCACGGTGAATTCCGGAATGCGCGCCCGCAAATCCTGCGGCAGCTGTTGTTCCATGCGCAGCCACATCTCCAGGCGGATCACGCGGTCCTGCACGCGCAAGGCAAAGATGCGTGCGCAGAAGGACAGAATGATCAAGCCAATCGCCAGCAGTAGCCCGATGACGGACGCCACAGAGAGAAAGCGGGCGGCTTGATAGGCCGCCCAAATGAAGTTGATAATCAAGATGCCGAACAGAACGATGTGATAGGCGGGCACGATGCGGACGTGATTCGCAAAGGTCTGCGGCGCGGCTTGAGCCATAGGGACACTCCTTTTCGTAGCAGCCGATCCCTTCCGATTGCCACGCAACCGAATATACGCTCCGGCGGCGGCCTGTTCAAGCGGACGGAACGCGCTCAGTCCCAGTTGCGCTCGGTGTTGACGACGGAACTAGGCTCCGCCGCTGCGGACCTGTAGTCCGCGAGCAGCCAAGCGGAAAGGAATCACACGCGCCCCAGCGTCCGCCAGGGCTGCTTCCACCTTGCGCTTCCCTTCCGCTTCCACCAGGAACACCACGCATCCCCCGCCTCCCGCGCCGCAGGCCTTCGCGGCCAGTGCGCCTCGACGACGTGCCAGCGCGACCAGCCGTTCGATGGTGGGCGTCGTGATGCCAGAATGATTCTTCGTGCGGGCCTGCCATTCCTGATGGAGCAGCCGGCCCACGGATCGCCAGTCACCTTCCAGGAGCGCGGGACGCATCTCGGCGGCGATGACGGCGATGCGGTCGAAGTGCCGGATCACCGCGCGATTCCCGTCCAGGTGCGCCTTCTCGACCTCCCAGTTGTTGATCCCCGAGTTGCGCGACTCGCCTGTGTAGCAGAGAACGAAGCGCGAGTTGATCTCATCGGCCCTGACGCGCAGCCGCTCCGTAACGATGCCCTGCGGCGTCAGATGGATCGCTTGCAAACCGCCGAACATCGCGGAGTAATAATCCTGCTCGCCGGTGGGCACGCCCAGGACCTGTGCCTCCACGTTGCCCGCCAACTCAATCAGCTTCTGCGGTGCAAGCGTCTTCTGCCGCGCAGGCCTCTGGCCCGTGAACTTGGCGAGGGCCCCGCAAATGGCGATGTTGAGTGCTGAGGATCCGCCCAGTCCCGATCCGGCCGGCACACCGGAGTCCGTTTCTAGCGCAAACCCGCCGGACATTTGAGCGCCACCGCTCCCTTGCGGTCGCGGCTCTGATTCCGCAAACGCCAGCACCAGCCGCGCCGGTAATGGCAGGGTAAACCTCTTCGCCCTTTTCATCTCGTCGAAGGAAGAAAACGTCTCGCGCCGGTTGAGGTCGCGCGAGACCAGCTCAATCGCCTTGCCGCGGCGCGGCGTCAGGCGGCAGTGCGCGTAGCAGTTGATGGCGAAGTTAATGGTCTGCGAATGTTCGTGGAACAGGTAGAGCGGCCAGATGTCGAGCGTCCCGCCCGCCAGGTCCACCCGCGCCGGCGCCTGGGATTCGATTGTCATCACGCCCCAGCCTGCCGTGCTCGCCTAAGAACTGTACGAACGAATTGGCTCTTGCCGCTTGTGTAGGAAGC
>JBGPJR010000265.1:0-3171 GCA_041485545.1 Terriglobia bacterium | reverse complement strand
TGGTTCCGCTACAACTGCTGGCGTATCACATCGCGGTGCGCCGCGGCTGCGACGTGGACCAGCCCCGCAACCTAGCCAAATCTGTCACCGTAGAATAATGAATTACCGCGAGCGGCTGAAAGAAATCCTGATCAAGAAATCCATCCAACGCGGAGAGTTTATCCTCTCCTCAGGAAAGAAGAGTAATTATTATCTGGACGCGCGGCTGACCACGCTCGATGCAGAAGGCGCGCTCTGCACGGGCATGGCGGTGCTGGAAGTGGTGCGCGGCTTGAAACCGCAGCCCAAAGCCATCGGAGGGCCGACGCTTGGGGCGGACCCCATCGTCGCCGTGGTAGCGGCGTTGAGTCACCAGGAGGGCGGACCGCCCATCTCCGCATTTATCGTGCGCAAGGAGCCGAAGCAGCACGGCACGCAGCAACTCATTGAGGGCGGGCGCGGCGCTCCGGGCGATCCCGTCGTGATTGTCGAGGATACCTGCACCACAGGAGGTTCATTACTGAAAGCCGTGGATCAGGCCGAGGCCGCGGGGATGAAAGTGACTGCGGCGATCTGCCTGGTGGACCGCGAAGAGGGCGGCCGCGAGGCGATTGAGAAGCGCTGCCCGTTCTACGCTTTGTTCACCGCGCGCGAGCTGCTCGCCGCACTGGACGCGAAATCCGTCCAGGCAAGCCACTGACTCAGGGGTTGGTTTCCGCGCCGCCATTGGCAGGCGCAGGCGCGGGGACCGGGACCAGCGTGGCGCGCTGCTCCATGATCTGGCGCAACGCGGCCACCACCGCGGGCCGTCTGCGATTGAATAGAAACGCCGCCGCGATGCACACCGTAGCGCCAAACGCCACCGTGTAGCGCACGCCGATCCACTCGCCCATCCAGCCCGCCATCAGACTTCCAATCGGCGCCATTCCCAGGAACATCATGCCGTAGAAACCCATGACGCGGCCGCGCAGCGCGTCTGGCGCAAGGGATTGCAGCGAGGTATTGGTGCTGGACACCTGCAGCATCATGCCGAAGCCGGTGGCCACCAGGAAGACGCAGGCAATGGAGAGGCTCGGCGCGAAGGCGAAACCGATCAGCGCCACGCTGTAAGCCAGTGTGGCCCGGAAAATGGTCCGGCTCAAGCCGCGCAGGCCGGTGCGTGAGGCCATATACAGCGCGCCGAAGATGGCGCCGATTCCCACTGAGCTCATCAGAATTCCCAGCGTCTGGGGGCCGCCGCCCAGAATGCGGTCCGCAAACACGGGCATCAAGACCAGGAAGGGATAGTTCATGATGCTCACGATGCCCAAATGGATTAGTAGCGTGCGCGAGGGCGCGTGGTCGCGGACATACTGCCAGCCCTCTTGGAAGTGTTCATACGGCGAAGCTGTATGTTTGCGCGGGGCCGCGCGCGGCAGACGGATCATCAGCAGGCCGACGATCACGGCGAGAAACGAGGCGGCGTTCACCAGGAAACAGTAGCCCTCGCCGATAGCCGCCACCAGGACGCCGGCGACGGCTGGTCCCAGGATCCGGCCGCTGTTATAGACCGAGGAGTTCAGCGCGATGGCGTTCATCAGGTCCTCTTTGCCGACCATTTCCACCAGGAACGATTGCCGCCCCGTCATATCGAACACGCCGACGATCCCCAGGCCCAGGGAAAGATAAAAAACGTGCCAGACCTGCACCTTGCCGGTCAGAGTCAGCGCGGCCAGCAGCAGCGCCTGCAGCAGGGAGAGCGCTTGCGTAATCACGATGAGGCGGCGGCGATTGGTGCGATCGGCCAAGACGCCGCCGACCGGCGAGAGCACCAGGTAGGGAACCTGGCTGGCAAATCCAACCAGGCCGAGCATGGCGGCCGAGCCCGACAGACGGTAGACCAGCCAGCTCAGCGCCACGGTCTGCACCCAGGTGCCAATCAGACTTAAGAACTGCCCGCCGAGGAACAGGCGGAAGTTGCGGTGCCGCAGCGCGCGCGCCGTTACCTTTACCCGGCTGATCAACGCTGTTTCTGCTGGAGTGCTTGATCCGGAGGGCGTGGGCGGCAAGAACTACTCCTAAAAGGGAGAATCACCATTATAGCGGACACGCGCAACGGGCCCGCTCGGCGGGAACGTGATGGTATGGTAGTAAGGGCGCGCCAGCACTATGCTGGCCGAGCGAGGAAAGGCCATGGAGACAATCTGCGGCATTCATGCCGTGAGGGAAGCCATCGAGAGCGGGAGCCGGCCTATCGAGCACGTTGTGGTGCAGCGAGGTCTGCACAATCCGCGATTGCAGAAGCTGATGGACGAGTGCCGCCAGCGCGGCCTCGCGCTGCGGTTGGAACCCGCGGCGGCGCTCGACCGGCTGGCCCGCGGCGCGCATCACCAAGGCGTAGCCGCTGTCCTGGCCGGGCATGGGTACGCCAGCTTTGAGGAGGTGCTGGGGCGGGCGGGCGAGGCGGGGCTGTTGATCCTGCTCGATGGCGTGCAGGACACGCACAACCTCGGCGCCATCATCCGCACGGCGTGCGCAGCCGGGGCCGACGCGGTCATCGTGCCGGAGCGGCGCGCCGCGGGCCTGACCCCGGCGGTGGTGCAAGCGGCCAGCGGCGCCACGGCGCACATCCCTGTGGTGCGGGTCACCAACCTGGCGAACACGCTGGAGCGTTTGAAAGAGGCTGGCTTTTGGATGGTGGGACTCGACGAGCGCGGCGAGAAAACCTACGATGCGGTGGACTATCGCGGACGCTGCGCGATTGTGCTGGGCGGCGAGGAGAAAGGCCTGCACGAGCTGGTCAAAAAGAAGTGCGACTTTCTGGTGCGCATCCCCGCGCCGGGTAAGATTTCCACGCTCAACGTGAGCGTCGCCGCCGGGATCGTGCTCTTCGAGGCCGCCCGCCAGCGCCAACGCCTGTAATCCAGAAATTGCGGAGCGTTCCCAATCGACGGCTGCCTTGCTCCGCCCTGCCATGGCCCCATTTGTTCTTGGCGAATCAGCAATTTGGGCGTCCGACGATTCGACACGAAATGACCGCTGGCCCTCTCGCCAGGGGGGGCAGAACCCTCTTGTGTTTTTCCGGGAGGGGGAGTAAGCTCCCTTCCAAGCGGGGATGTGGAGAAAGCCCTTACACAATTAAGATTCCAAGGTGGTTCTGGAGGTGAATGCATGTTACGAAAATCTCGGGTGGCAGCTTTGGCCACTTCGATA
>JBGPJR010000264.1:0-3188 GCA_041485545.1 Terriglobia bacterium | reverse complement strand
TCGCCGCGGCATCGAAGAAGCCTCTCACATCGGGTGATAACCGCAAACACTCAGCCAATATTACAAGTGAACTTGTGAGCAGATGTTCCTGCCGGTCGGTGTCTTCGAAGGTGTCTGCGCTAAACTTACCGCCGTGAAATAGGTTGTTGCGCACCCGCCGTACATGAAGGAGCAGGAGTTCGGCGTCGCTGAGCGCTTCATCTGGTCCAGCTGTACTCCAAGCGAGTTGTCCTTTCACCACAACCTGCTTCATTGGTGGATTCAGTTGGAGATAATCGCACGCTTGCTTGAGTTCAGGGTTCGCAGCAGCTTGGAAAGCATTCTTGATGGATGTTGCGAAGCGGGTCCAATCCGGATCGGCACTCGTATCATTACCGCTGAGGAAGGCAGCATTTTTCAATGCGAATTCGAATTTCGCGAAAGCACCGAAGAACTCAAACAGGAGCCCGGCATTTAATTTGCAGGCGGCAGGGCTGAACAAAGCTTCCCTCATGTCTAACCTCCCATTTAACAACTTGAGCAGCGGAACGTGGAGGAGGCGGCCGAATTTGCGGCCCAATTCGTTCACGGCGCCAATATGGACGAAGGCGAGACTTTCGCTCCTCACCGAGATTGCTTGGCCAAGGGCGTCCGGGGCGGACGATGTTTCTGGATGATCCCCGCTAATGCGCGCAGAGCCTCGTTGGCCTCTCCGGCACTCGGGAACACTGCCGCTACATCCGGCTCCAGCACCACTACGATACCGCCCGCTGAGTAGCGAGCCGTATACTTGTTGGGCCGGGAGCGGCTAAAGTCGTACTCCGGGAGAATCTCGTCGTCATCAACAGTGATAATGGTTCCAGCCTTAGTGTGCTTTTTCTTCATAATCTCTCCGCTCCTGGCGCGTCGCCCGCCGCGCGCTGATGATTCGAATCGCTTCGCCGCGATCGGCGAACATGACGGCCAGCAAACGTTGCCGCCGCGAAAACCCCAGCAGCACGACGCGGTCTTCATCGGCCGAGTGCCGTGGATCATTTGCAATGCGGCCGAGGTGATCCCCGAAGACGGTCATAGCCTCCTCGAAGGACACGCCGTGCTTGCGCAGGTTCGCCTTTGCTTTCGCGGCATCCCACTCGAAGATCACAGCCCCATCTTACTCTAGCGCCCGAAAAAGTCCCACCCTGCGTGCCCTTGAACTCAGCATGGGTTGGCCGGGTGAGCGTCGAGGCGATTGCGGAAGCTGCGACCGATTGACAGGCGATAGAGCCTTTCGGTATCTTCGCTACATATTGCGACATCAATTGCGCAACTTCAAACGGAGGTGTTTCTTATGACGTGGCGGTGGATTGGTTTGGCGGCGGCAGCAGCTCTGTTCGCCGTTGTTATGATTCCGCAGGCTCGCGCGCAGTACGGCGGCATGCAGGGAATGGAAAGTATGGGCGGGACGGAAGACATGCCGGGCATGCAAATGAAGATGGTGCCGCTCGAAGTGCGCCACATTCACATTCGCGTGAACGATGTGGAGCGCACCAAGGCGTTCTATCGCGACAAGCTGGGTTTCAAAGTCACCAATGAAACTCCAGGGTCCGTGGTGGAATTCCCGGGCTTGTGGTTTGGCAAGTGGGCCGGCCAGGGAACACTGGTGCCGCAAGGCATCACGATCGGACTCGCGGTAAAGTCCGCGGACGCCGCTTACCAGATGCTCAAAGCGCATGGCGTGAACATCCCCAAGCCGCCTGCGCAGGCGCACGGCGCGTGGTCCTTCACGTTCAAGGACCCGGACGGCTACGAGGTGGAAGTGGAAGGCCCGAAATAGGTGCTGCGGCCACTGCGTGGCGGCCTTTGCGCGCCGCCCTCAGCCGGGCGTCGCGGTGCTGCACACATGGGCGCTCTGGCTTTGCGAGAATTAGCGATGAGCGGAGGGCAGAAGGTTTCCGCTAAGACGGTCTTGCCGTGCAGCAGGGACCGGGCGGGATGGGGCTGCCATGCGGGCAGCTATCGGGGTGGTTGAGAAAGACGCAGATGCGCTCGGTCACCTCCGGGCTGAGGACATGCTCGAAGGTGCAGGCGTTGGCTTCCAGTTCCTCCTCGTCGCGCATTTGAAAGGTATCGGCGAACAAGCGCTCCGCAAGCCGATGGCGCCGGATGACGCTGGCAGCGCGGGCGCGGCCGCGCTCCGTCATGCTCAGGATGGGCTGCTCGGCGCGTAACAGCCCCACCTCTTTCATGAGCGGCAGGACCTTCCAGTGAGTGGGCCAATGCCCTCCGTTCGGCGCCTGGATGCGCTCCGGCACCACCTCCACATGATCTTCCTCGAGCACCCAAATCTGGGACAGGACCTCATCAAAGGCGCTCTCCTCTTCAAACGACAGCGGGATTTCCTGCGCCACGCGGCCATGCTCGAGCAGGATGTGCCGGTCGGCTGAGCGCGCCACGGCAGGATCGTGCGTCACCATGATGATGGTGTTGCCCTCGGCGTGCAGCTCCTCGAGCAGTCCCATCACGATGCGCTCGTTCTCCGCATCCAGGTTGCCCGTGGGCTCATCGGCCAGCAGGAGACTTGGCTGGTTGATCAGGGCGCGGGCGATAGCCACGCGTTGCTGCTCGCCGCCGGAAAGTTCAGAGGGCAAGTGCGTGGCACGTTGCGACAGTCCCACGCGATCCAGCATCTCGCGGGCCTGCGCCGTGTCCGTGATGCTGTGGAAGTACTGGGCCAGCAGAACGTTTTCGAGCGCCGTCAGGTAGGGGACGAGGTGAAACTGCTGGAAAACAATGCCCACCTGCTCGGCGCGGAAGCGGGCGAGTTCGTGCTTGTTGAGCGTCGAGAGATCGGTGCCGGCGATGCAGACTTGCCCCGACGTGGCGCGGTCCAGACATCCCAGAATGTTGAGCAGGGTCGTCTTGCCGGAGCCGGAAGGTCCCATCACGGCAACCCATTGACCGCGTTCCACAGTGAGACTGACGTCATCCAGAGCAGCAACTCCGGCACCGTACCGCTTCGACAAGCCGGCGACTGTAATTAGAGACGCACGCGGTGCACCGTTCGGGCCTTGGGGTGTCGATGAGTTGGCGTTTGCCGCCACGTTCATTCTCCTCGCAGAATCATCGCAGGATCGAGGCTGCGAATCCGGCGCGTTGGAAGTGCGGTACCTGCCAGCGCTACAAGCAACGTCGTTGCCATCACCGCCAGCAGCACGTCGGCGCGCAGC
>JBGPJR010000263.1:0-3215 GCA_041485545.1 Terriglobia bacterium | reverse complement strand
TTCCCGGTCACCGAAGAGCGGGTTTTTGAGACCACCACGGCCATCACCAATCTGAACCCGGACCTTCTAGTGTCGTACATTCAGAACCGCACTCTACCCGATGAGGCCCGCACGCAACTCGGCCAGATTTTGGACCGCAAGCGGCAAATTGCCGCCAACGACGCGGATATTCAGCGCGCCCAGGCCGACGTCAACAACATCGTGCAGGACCAGCAGCGCCTGCGGCAAAACATCGACAGCCTGAACCGCGTCGCGGGCCAGGAGCAGCAAGTGCAGGCCTACGCCCGCCAGCTCAGCGCCCAGGAGTCGCAACTGGCCGCGCTGCGCGACCGCCTGGCGCAGTTGCAGCAGCGCAAGGCGTCGCTGGAATCGGAGTTGAATTCGCTGATCGAGAAGATGGAGTTCTAAATCCCATCCACCGCGGCTCTGTCCGCAGACTGACTGCACAACTTTGAACGATGCCGTCCCGATCCTGGCCGTCAGGGGCGGGACGGCAGTTCCGTATTGCACACCGCCACGGTCATCTCTTCTGACGCATTTTCTAATGCCTGCGATAAAGGCATTTGATTTTTGCCTGCGTCAGACAATCTGATAGCCTGTTCAGGTCATGAATCGTAGAGCAAACGGGATGCGTACTTGGCGGAATTTCTTATTCGCAACCGTGGCGGTGCTGGTTGCGGTGCCGGCCTGGGCTGCGGAAGAATCGGCGCACGGCGACCCGGTGGCCGAAGTGGTGCTCTCGCTAGCCATCATCCTGATCGCAGCCAAGCTGGGCGGCCACCTGGCGGTGCGCGTGGGCCAACCGGCGGTGCTGGGAGAGCTGGTCTTCGGGGTTCTGCTGGGCAACCTGTCGCTGGTGGGCTTCACCGGGCTGGAATATCTGAAGAGCGATGCCTCCGTGGACATGCTTTCGCGCATCGGAGTCATTCTGCTGCTATTCAGCGTGGGCCTGGAATCCACGGTGGGGCAGATGATGCAGGTGGGGCTCTCCTCGCTGCTGGTGGCGACCCTCGGAGTTATCGGACCATTCGCCTTGGGCTGGGGGGTGGGAGCCTGGCTGCTGCCAGAACACAGCGCCTACGTGCACGCGTTTCTGGGCGCTACGCTGACGGCCACCAGCGTGGGCATCACGGCGCGGGTGCTGCGGGATTTGGGAAAGTCGCAGAGCAAAGAAGCGCGCATCATTCTGGGCGCCGCCGTCATCGACGACGTGCAGGGCCTGCTCATCCTGGCCGTGGTCGCCGGGGTCATCAACGCCGCTAACACGGGCGGGTCGCTCTCCTACAGCGACATTGGCATCATTCTGCTGAAGGCTACGGTGTTTCTGGTCGGCGCACGGGCGCTGGGCGCCAAGCTCTCGCCGCCCCTGTTCAAGGCGGCTTCCAAGCTGGAGACGCAAGGGGTCTTGCTGGCCGTGGGTCTGGGGTTCTGCTTTCTGCTCTCCTGGCTGGCCAACGCGATCGGCCTAGCGCCGATTGTGGGAGCTTTCGCAGCCGGGCTGATCCTGGAGAACGTCCACTATCAAAGTTTCACGGAGCGCGGCGAGCACACCCTGGAGCATCTCATCGAGCCGATCGCCGCCTTCCTGGTCCCGGTGTTCTTCGTTCTGATGGGCCTGCGCACGGACCTGCGCGCGTTTGCGGCACCGGGCGTCCTGGGGCTGGCAGCCGCGCTGACCGCGGCCGCGATTATCGGGAAGCAACTATGCTCCTTTGGAGTGATCGGGAAGGGAATTGACCGGCTTTCGGTCGGCCTGGGGATGATTCCGCGCGGTGAAGTCGGACTGATCTTCGCCAACATCGGCTTGACTCTGGTCGTGGCCGGGGAGCGGATTGTGGATCAGAACGTCTTTTCTGCAGTGGTTGTCATGGTGATCGTGACCACCATGATCACGCCTCCGATTTTGAAGTGGAGCCTCAACCGCTCTCCCAAGAAATCCCAGTAGCGGTCCGAGTCGAACTAGGGGCTTGGGTCGAGCGCGCTGCAATCAGCGAGGACCGACGCCGGGGGTCGGCTGCGGCTGCGCGGGGGGAACGCCCGGAAAGGAGGGCACTCCGAAACCTCCTCCACGACCAAACCCTCCAGCGCCGCCGAAGCCTCCAGTCGCTCCTCCGCGCTGCCCGCTAGCGCCTCCGGTACCAGCAGCACCTCCCGTGCCTCCCTGACCGGCGCCACCTGTGCCGCCGGTACCCTGAGGATTGCCCGACGGGGTCTGCTGGCCCGAGGCGCGGTTGATCGCCGCGAGCCCCAGCGGGTCGGCGCGGTAGTCGTAGATGAACTCCCACTCGTTGTAATTTGTATACGTGTTCCAGCGCTTGATGGCCTCCGATTCGTTCTGGCTGGCCACGCCGGCAATGCTTCCGCCGCCGAACACTGGACCCGACGGGGTGCCCGCCTGCGGGTTGAGCCCGGTTCCGCGCTGCTGCTGGGAGTTCGGCGGATTGGCGGAGCCTTGCAGCGCAATATCGCCGCCGGACTGTCCTGTGGAACCGCCGGGCAGGCCGGCTTGGAATCCAGTCGAAGTACCCGAGGAACTGCCGCCTGACTGCCGGCTGCCGGTCCCACCGGACGATCCCCCCGTCAGGTTGGCGGCACCGGGGATCTGTCCCCGCACAACGGGCTGGTTCAGCGCGTCCGGGAAAATCCCGCCCGGAGCGATGTGAATGAGCCGCCATTCGCCTTCGGGCGTCATGGGGTCGGGATAGAGCTTGCGAATGAACCGAACGTTGTTGGTGTTCTCCAGGTCATCGAGCGAAGTGGGGTAACGCCCGAACTTGCGGACGTACAATTGGATGCCGCGCCGGTACTGCTGGCCGCGGAAGATCAGCTCCTCTTCCTTTTGCCTTTGCCCTTCAAAGACCGCCTTGGGAAGGATGCGGTACATGCCGATAAACAGGATGGCCGTGAACAAAACGAACACCAGCAGCATATAGCCCCGCTCTTCCTTGGTCCGGCATCCTGCGCGGGTCCGTGGCACTATTCCTCCAATGGCTGTTGCAGTCGTTCCTGCGTGCGAGTGTCTTCCAGTTCGAGCGAGGTCACGCCGATGCGGGTGATCTTATAAAACTTGGCGACGATTTCCCCTTCCTGTGCAATGGAGATGTTCTCCCCGGCATCGATCAAGAAGGCCCGCCGCGGTTTGCCGGGACTCTCCGTTGTTCCATAGAACTTGAGCGGAGCTCGGGGCGCCGGCGGCCTTGTCGGAACCAGGGGCG
>JBGPJR010000262.1:0-3251 GCA_041485545.1 Terriglobia bacterium | reverse complement strand
GCGCGGACGCCGCAGGCCTCGGAGAGAAAGGGCGAGGCGAGAGCCGTAGCGAATATTGAGCGACGGGGGCCGCTTAGTGTTGGGATAGTAGTAGACGCGCACCACGCCCTGCGCTCGGTAATCGCGTCCCGCCTGGCGCACGGAGCTGAGTTGCAAATCAAACGTCTCGTGCCCCGGCTGGCGCGTTGTGGGCGTCTGCGCCCAACCGGCCAACTGCACCGGCTCATCCAGCTGGATCACTCCCCGGCGGGCGAGCCGATCCAGATGGTCGGGAGGAAGATAGGAGTGCTCCTGTGCTGCTAGGAACGCTCCGCAAATGAAGAAACCCAGCCAGCAGCAAACCATCCCATAGGAGTTGTAGCCGAACCGCAGCAGCAAGCCTGCCGCCAGGATCAGCAGGGAGAGAACGAGGAGCTGCTCCGGCGCGCGGAGATAAACATGCGGAGCAGCGCCGACGCCGGCGGCAAACGCGGCCGTGATGGGCAGCAGAGGCGAGCGCGTCACAGCGGCACGATTCTACTCGATTCGGCTCAGGTGCGCGATAGTCTCCAGGTGAAACGTTTGCGGAAACAGATCGAGCAGATGGATCGAAGCCAGCCGGTACCCGGACGCGGCCAGGGCGGCAACGTCGCGGGCCAGCGTCGTGGGATCGCAGGAGACGTAAACCAATCGCGGCGTTCGCAGGCGAATCAGATGCTCGCGGACCGGCTTGCTCAGGCCGGTGCGCGGCGGGTCCGCGAGGACTAAATCCCAGTTATGGGACGCGCTTTCCAAAAAGCTTTCGGCCGTCTTGTGATAACTGCGGACGCGCGCTCCCGCCACATCTACGTTGACCGCCAGGTCCGTGGCCGCGGCCGCGTGGGACTCCACGGCCACGACGCGCTCAAAGCGCTGCGCCAGCGGCACAGTGAACAAGCCCACTCCGGCGTAGAGATCCAGTGCCCGCGCGCCGGAGAGGCCGGCCAGGGCGGCTTCGATCATCGGCTCCAGAAGCAACCGGTTCGTCTGAAAGAAACTGTGATGGCTGACGCGGTAGCGATACTCGCCGACATGGTACTTCAAAGCACCGCTGCCGGAAACCGTGTTCAGACTCGGAGCGCCCTCTCGCCCTGGGGAAGTCTGGGACCAGCAAACAGATTCGAACTGCGGCAGCATCTCCCGCCAAGTGTCGCCACAGCGAGCGGGCGCCGGCTGCGAGCTGTACACCGTGGCCCACAATGAACGGTCTTCATCGGAGGCAAACAGCTCCAGCTCGGCGGCGCCGTCGGGAAAACATTTGGCCAGCGTGCCGCGGGACAACTCGCGAATCGCGTCCTGAAGAGCAGGCGAAGCGATGGGGCAGCGATCCACGGGGCAGAGCTCGTGCGAGGATGCCAGGAGGTAACCGGTTTGAAAGGACTCGGCCGTCTTCTCGACGCGGAGGCGAACGCGATTGCGATATCGCCAGGGCTGGGAGGAAATGGCGGTGATGGGCACCTCCACGCGCAGCCTGCCGATGCGCTCCAGACATTCGCGCAAAATCTCCTGCTTGAGCTGCAACTGCCGGGCGTAGGAGATGTGCTGGTGCTGGCATCCGCCGCAACGGCCAAAATAAGGGCACTCGGGCGCAACGCGGTCGGGGCTGGGCTGAATCAGTTCGAGCAACTGCCCGCGCCGCACGCCGCGGCGGGGCGGTTCGGCTTCCACCCAGGCACGCTCCCCGGGAAGCAGGCCGGGCACCAGCACCACGCCGTCCGCAGTGCGCGCCAGCCCTTCTCCGCCGTAGACCATCTTTTCGATGGAGACTTCGAGGCGCTGTCCGGCGGTGGCGGGCTGGTTTGGCATAGGAATCTACAGATAGAACAGGCTGAGACGCGGGAGCTCGGACCGTTCAATCAGCTTGCGCTGCAAAAACTGCTTTTCGACCAGCGCGATCTGCTCTGCAGTCATGTTACGCCGCACCGGAGCCAGCTGGCGATCCATCTCGGCGCGGATGGAAACCAGATCGCTCTCCGCGGCGGTCTGCAGCAGCGTTGCAAACATCTTGTCTTCCAACACGGTGAGCCGGCGCTCGGCATCCTCCAGGTCCACGGGAGTATCCGAGCGCGCCGTCCCAGCAAGATCGCTTAACGACGCCGCGATCGAGCGGAAAGTTCCGGCCGACTCGCTGCGGCCCACCGACTGCAAACGCCCCGCGGCGCTTTCCAAAGCCGCGGCGTTCCGTTCGAAAAAGCGCGTCATCTCTTCGCGAGGAAACGCCTCCGTTGCAGCAGGAGGACCGTGCAATGCGGCGCGGTCCTGCTCGCTGGCAGCGGCGAGAATCTCCTGATGGCAGTAGGCCAGCGAATTGATCCGGCGCGAGCGATGCCGCCGGGCCTCGTGCTTCTCGAAGGTGCGGTCAATGCCCTTGAGTACGGCTTCGAGCGGGATCTGCGCCTGCTTCCAGGAATCCATCAGCGCCCAGTCAAGGGTCGAGACCAGCAGGGCCGTGCCGCGCTTCTTCCAGAAGTACTCCTCGATTTCGGTAAAGTAGTTGAAATAGTTTTCCATGGGCTGGGGCGGCGAACCCGGGGCTTCCCCTCTGGGGACCCGGCATGCGCTCCTCGCTTGACCGCTCGCCGCAGACGCTGCGCAGCTCGCGACACTCCCCTCATGCTCGCCCGCGTCCGCCGGCGGAGCCACTGGCCCGTTCCCACAGGATGCGGAGCCCCTCCAGCGTCAGGTGCTCATCCACAGCTTCGATGTAGCGCGAACCGGATGCAATCAGCGCCGCCTGCCCCCCGGTAGCGATCACGCGGGTCTTGGCGCCTAGTTCCCGTTTCAACCGTTCCAGGATTCCGTCCACCAGGCCCACAAACCCATAGTAAAACCCCGCCTGCAGCGACTGGGCCGTGTTGGTCCCGATGATCTTGCCGGGGTCCACGAACTCCACGCGAAACAGCCGCGCGGCGCGCGCAAACAGCGCGTCGGCGGAAATGCCCAAGCCCGGCGCCAGCACCCCGCCGATAAATTCGCCACGCGCCGAGACGATGTCGAAATTGATGGTGGTGCCGAAGTCCACCACCACCGAGGGTCCGCCGTATCGGGCAAAGACAGCGACGGCGTTGGCGATGCGGTCGGCGCCCACATCCTGCGGATTCTCGTAGCGCACCGGCATAACCGACTGCGTCTCCGCCTCCACGAAAAGAGCGTGTAATCCAAAGTAGCGCTCAGCCATCTGCGCCAGCGTAGCATTCAGCGTGGGCACCACCGAGGCGATGATCACGCCCCGG
>JBGPJR010000261.1:0-3251 GCA_041485545.1 Terriglobia bacterium | reverse complement strand
GTGGATGGGAACTTCGCAAATGCGCGCTCCGTACTGGTGCGCCAAAGCGGGGATAAAGCGGTGCAACTGCCCGTACAGAGGCAGCTGCTTGACCAGGTCCCGGCGAAACGCCTTGAAGCCCGTGCCGAAGTCATGGATTTCCAGGCCGCTGATCTTGGCCATCAGCCAGTTGGCCGCGCGCGAGGGCAGGCGCCGGGAGACCATGTGGTCATTTCGCTGGGCACGCCAGCCGCAGATCACGTCGTAGCCCTCCTCAATTTTCTCCAGAAAGACCGGGATGTCGTTCGGGTCGTGCTGCAGGTCTCCGTCCATGGTGATGACGTAATCGCCCGCTGCCTGCTCCAGGCCCGCGACCAAGGCATCCGTCTGTCCGAAATTGCGTCCCAGCTTCACGGCCGTGACGCGGCTGTCGACGGAGGCGATCTGCTCCAGGATCTGGAACGTCCGGTCCGTGCTGCCGTCATCCACAAACACGAACTCGAACTCGTTCGGAATCGCCTCCACCACGGCCTTCAGCCGGGCATACAACTCCGTTATGTTTTCTTCTTCGTTGAACAGCGGCACCAGAATGGTGTACTTCATCAGGGCCCCTCTTGCCCGCCGCAACCACAGGGCGGTCGCACAACGGCTCGTCGCTCATGATAGCACCAGTACGGTGTCACTCCAAGCCGCGCGGCCGGGCGGTCGTGCTTTCCCGTTTACGCTCTGGACACGGCTCCCGGGAAGGGACGGTTCGCAGAACCACATGCGGAACCATCCCATTCGCGGACTTCGCTTATACTGATCTGTGTTTTCCCCGCTCGCCTCGGTTCGCATGGGTGCTCCCCTTCCATCAGAACGTGTCGTCCGCCAGTCGCCAAGATCGTTCTTGCAGAGATTGGAATCACCGTGGGTGGTCGCCGGCGTTGCCGCGCTCATCTTCCTGGGTTGCGTCATCAGCCCGCCTTCTTTGATGGATGACGTGGACGCCGCCCAAGCTGCGATCGCACGCACCATGCTGCGCTCCGGCGACTGGGTGACGCCGCGGCTGCACGGCTACGTCTATCTCGACAAGTCGCCGCTGGTCTACTGGGCCATCGCCTCCTCGTTTGCAGTGTTTGGCGTCCACGATTGGACGGCGCGGATTCCCATTGCGCTCAGCGCCATTCTGCTGTGCTGGATCACCGCGCGGTTCGGCACGTGGGCCTTCGGGCGCCGCGCCGGTTTCTACTCGGGGCTGGCGCTGGCCACCTCCGCCGGCCTGTTCCTGTTCACGCGGATTCTCATTCCCGACGTCATCCTGACGCTGTGCGTCGCCTTGGCGCTTTGGTCGTTCCTCCGGTTGCTGGAACCCGACGAAAAGCGTCCCCTGCTTTGGTCTGTTCTATTGGGCGCGAGCCTGGCCGCGGGCGTGTTGACCAAGGGTTTGCTTGCGCTGGTCACGCCCGTGGGCGGTGTGCTGCTATATCTGGCGCTGACCCGCCAGTTGTTTTCGTCGGCGGTGTGGTGCAGGTTGCGCCTCCTGTCGACCCTAGGTGTCTTTTTGCTGCTCGCAGCGCCCTGGTACGTGCTTGCCACGCTGCGCAATCCTCCGTACTTCGACTTCACGCTGCAGGGTTGGCCAGTCGAGTACCGCGGCTTTTTCTGGCGCTACTTCGTCAGCGAGCACCTGCTGCGCTACCTGGGCCGACGCTATCCGCGTGACTACAACACCGTTCCGCGTTTGCAGTTCTGGCTGCTGCACCTGGTGTGGCTGTTTCCCTGGAGCGCGTATCTGCCCGCGGCCGCGCGGCTTTCCTATCGCCCGTCGGACCGCGCCGGTAGGACCCGTTTGCTGGCCCTGTGTTGGGTCGGCTTCCTGTTGGTGTTCCTCTCGTTCTCAACGACGCAGGAATACTATTCCATGCCGCTCTACCCGGCGCTCGCACTGCTGGCCGGATCAGCGATGGCTGAGGGCGGCCCCTGGGTTCGCTGGGGAACGCGAGCGGCAGCTGCTATTGCAACTGCCGCGGCGCTCGCCGCACTGCTCGTTTGGTTCCAGGTCCGATCCGTTCCGGCTCCGGGAGACATCTCCGTAGCTCTGACGCAAAACCCGGAGGCCTACACCCTCTCGCTCGGCCACGTCAGCGACCTCACCCTGAACGCGTTCGCCTATCTTAAGGTCCCGTTGCTGATCGCTGCGCTGGCGTTCGCGCTCGGAGCGCTGGGCGCCTGGAACTTTGCGATCCCGCGCTCGTTCCTGGCCCTGGCGCTGATGATGGTGCTCCTGGCGCATGCGGCCCGGCTCGCGCTGGTGACGTTCGACCCGTACCTCTCTTCGCGGCCTTTGGCAATAGCCCTCCAGGCATCGCCTCCGGGCGAGATGATCGCGGACAAGGAGTACTATGCGTTTTCCTCCGTCTTCTTCTACGCCGACCGCACCGGCCTGCTGCTCAACGGCCGCGTGAACCAGGTGGAATACGGGGCCAGCGCGCCGGGCGCGCCTAACTTCTTTCTGGACGACTCCACCCTGAGGAATTTGTGGAGCGGCCCCAATCGGTATTATTTGTTGGCTGTGCCGGAGTCCGTGCCGCGGCTGACTCAACTATTGGGTGAGAGCACGTTACACGTTGTGCGAACCAGTGGAGGAAAATTTCTTTACACCAACCAGCCGGTTCCGTAACGCTGTATCATTCTGTTCGCGAACATTGCATGCAGCCAGATACTCATCCGCAAACGCCTCTGTTGATTTACGACGGCGATTGCTCGTTTTGCCGCTTTTGGGTGGACTACGGCAAGAGCGTTACCGGGGACGCCGTGGCTTACGCTCCGTACCAGCAGGTGGCCGGGCAGTATCCTGAAATTCCTTTGGAGCGTTTCCAGGCGGCTGCACAGTTCGTGGATCGCGACGGGCAAGTCTCGAGCGGCGCGGAGGCCGTTTACCGAGCGCTTTCCTACGCCCCCGAGAAGCGCTGGCTGCTCTGGCTCCATTTGCATTTCCGTCCCTTCGAGACGCTGTCGACGGCGGCTTATGGCTGGATTGCCCGGCACCGCAGCGGGATGGATCGCCTCACCCGCGTCCTGTGGGGCGCACGCCTGGAGCGGCCGCGGTACGAGCTGACGCGCGATCTTTTCCTGCGCCTCCTGGGTGTGATCTACCTCGTCGCCTTTACATCCTGGTGGTGGCAGATACCGGGTCTGATCGGCAGTCACGGCATTCTTCCTGCCGCAGACATGCTGCGGCGAGTCCACGGACAGGTCGGCGGGCGCAGCTACTTTCTGCTTCCCACGCT
>JBGPJR010000260.1:0-3261 GCA_041485545.1 Terriglobia bacterium | reverse complement strand
GGCGGCGCAGATCGAGCACTTCAATCCGCAGCGCGTCCTGGAGCGCGGCTACGCCATCGTGTTCGACGCAGCCGGGAATCTCTTGAAGGATGCGCGCCAGGCGCTGCCGGGCCAGCCGATCACGGCGCAACTCGCCAGGGGACGCCTGCGCGCGCGCGTGGAAGAATCCAGTCCCGCTGAGAGCTAAGGAGCCGCGCTGGCTGCGGCGGCGCTCCGGGACGCCTGGGAACCTGCCTGCGCCTTCCGGGTTGCCAACGTTTCTCTAATCCGACCCTCTACCGCCGCGGCTTCCTGTTCCAATTCCTCCGTGCCGCCGCGCGCGCCGGGCACCTGTTGGATGTGTTTGAGGGCCTGTTCGAGGTCTGCGGTGATCTCGTAGAGGTTGGCCAGCTCGAAGTGAATCCTCGCGAGGGGCGCCTCTGGGTAGTTTGGAACCCCGCTGCGCACGCGCTCCAGCACCCGTTCGTACTGTTGGATGGCCTCGGGATACTCCTCGGCGGAACGACGGAGGGACGCCACCTCCAGCGGAAGAATGTAATTTCGCGGAAAGGCCTGGGCCAGGCTCTCCACTTCGTGGCGGGCGTCGGCGAAGCGCTTCTCGCGCCGGTACATCACTGCCAGCAGGATCTGCGCATCGCGGCGCGCGCCGTTGCCCCATTGCGCCGCGCTTTCCACCAGCCGGATGCCCCGCTGCTTGTCGCCGTGCAGCCCGGCGAAGAAGAAAAGCACCTTGACCGGGCCGGGCAGGCTGCCCAGGACGAAGTCATAGAGCCCGGGGATCAGATAGGCGTCGTAGTTGCGAGGGTCAACGCGCGTGAGGTGCGTGTGGTAGTCGTTCGACCGTCGCGCGCTTCCCAGCGAATCCAGCACGGAGCGCTCAATCAACCCCTGGTGCGTCGCCCGAGCCGCGTAGGCCACGCCGCACGCGTAGAGTGCTTCTTCATCCTGAGCGCGTTGTTTCAGACGCTGCTCGCAGATGTGCACGGCGGCGTCATTCGCCGTGCGAAAATGGTTTTCTAGTCCCGGGTCCGGAACAATCTTCTTGGTGCGGAAGAATTTATTGGAAGCCCCGAACAGGTCTCCTTCCAGGGCACCCGCAACGTACAACTGCTTGTACAAATAAGCCAGCGCGAGTTGGTTCTGCCAGTCTGGGTTGCGGGGATCGTCGGATCGCAGCTGTTGGAAATTGGCGATGGCCGCGTCATACTCCAGGCTGTAAAAGTGGTCCAGGCCTTCTTGCAGCAGCCGCTGTGCCTCTTGCGGCGATAAAGCGGCTGCCGCTGGGCGAGGAGCAAGAGTTGCCCCGGCCAGAGCAAAGCTGAGCCAGATCAACCAGCGCTTTGGGAAGGGATGCAACGATCGTGCCGCCTTAGCAACGAGGGCTCCCATGGAAGCCCCGGCATCCATGATAGCGTTTTTCCCGAGCCCGGGAGAGGTGGCGGTGCAGGAACACGTTCCGCTGCGAAGATTCCAGGCATAAGCCACCAAGCCTTATTGGATGCGGAAGAGTCCGGGTGGCATGGCGACCGCCGGAATGGGCACGGACTAGCCAGGCGGCCAGGTGAAGGATCGGCCGCCCAGGACGTGCAAGTGCACGTGAAAGACGGTCTGACCCGCCGTCGCGCCGGTGTTCATGACCACCCGGTGGCCGGCGGTGAGGTGGTGTTGCTGCGCGATCTGAGCGGCTACGCGGTGCAGATGCCCCAGCAGCGGCTCGTCCGATTCGTCCGCTTCTCCCGGCGATGCGAAATGCTTGCGCGGCACCACGAGCACGTGCACGGGCGCCTGCGGATTGATGTCGCGAAAGGCAATGCAGGCGGAATCTTCGTAAACGATCTGCGCGGGGATTTCCCGCTTTACGATCTTGCAGAACAGGCATCCGTGTGGCGTGGTGGCATCGGTCATGTTTCTATCCTATCAGCTTGCGCTCGTCCCGCTCTAGGGGTCGAGACGAACGACGAATGTCGGCAAGCGGTCATTCTGCAGTTGCGTGGCGAGCCGCTGCGCTTCCGGCAGCGAGGGTCGGGGGCCCACACGGACGCAGTACAGCAGACCGGCCTCGGATGGATAGTCCTCGATAAACGCGCCCCCATAGCGCGAAGCAAGCTGTTTCTCGAGCCGCTCGGCCGTGGCCCGTTCTTGAAATGCTCCCACCTGTACGGCATACCGGGCGGCGGTGGCGGTGGTGTCCTGCAAGCCCGGCAGCACCTCCAGCCGTACCAGCGCGGTTCCCGGCCCGATCATGGCGAGTTGGCTGGCTGCCGCAAACGACAGGTCGATGATGCGTCCCTGCACGAACGGTCCGCGATCCGTGATCCGCACGGTGACGGAGCGGTTATTCTCAAGATCTGTTACCTTGACCGTCGTTTCGAACGGGAGCGTGCGGTGCGCGGCGGTCATTTGATTCTTGTCGTAGATTTCGCCGTTGGCAGCGCGGCGGCCGTGATAGGGGTCGCCATACCAGCTGGCGTAACCCACCTCGGTGGTCCCCGGCGCTACCGGACCGGAGGCGTTCGGAGAAACAGGGCGGGGAACGGGCGCGGCGGCTCGATGACGGCCGCAAGCGGAGGTCACCAGCGCCAGTAGCAAGGCACCGAGCACTTTCGCGCGGAGTGGACCCCGATCATGGTTCATGATTCGCACAGGACTCGGCACGACTTACCCACCGCACCGACTTCTCTGCGATTATAGAGGGCGCCCTCACGTGCGAAGCAGCCCGAGATGCCACGAACCAAAAACAACACCCCCCGGACAGAAAACACTTGCATCGGCTATCATAGGGCAATAGGCCGTTGGGCCTGCTGCGTTCCGCGATGAATCTTTCTCCCAGACTCCAGTGGAAGCTCAAACGCTACATTCGCCAGCTCCGCGAGCGGATGGATAGCGCCCGCTCGTTCTTCCAAGGCATGTGGAGCCAGCAGAGGATGTGTCCGGCATGCCGCGCCTTGGTGAATCGCCGGGAGAAAATTTGTCCCTTGTGCAATGAGCGCATGACGCGCTTCAAGGGCGGCGCCATGGAGCGCCTGCTCTCCGCCTTCGTCCCGGAGCAGTCCCGCTACAGCGTTTTCCTGCTGAGCGCGAACGTGCTGCTCTACGTGATGACCCTGATTGCCTCCATGAAGGCGACGGGCGGACCTGGCGGAATGCTGGGCTCGATTGACGGCTTCACGTTGGTGCGGTTTGGCGCCAAGTACGGAATCCTGATCCGGCTGGGGGAATGGTGGCGGTTTATTACGCCGATCTTCCTGCACGCCAGCCTGC
>JBGPJR010000259.1:0-3282 GCA_041485545.1 Terriglobia bacterium | reverse complement strand
GCCCAGGAGAAACGGAGATACCGGGAAGCCGGGTTGCGCCGGCGCTGGAGGATGGAACAAAGCGCGCGCCTCGGTAGCCCGCTGGGGCCCAAACCGTAGGGCGACGCCATCCTTGGCTCCTGGCCCCAGCCGCCTCCGCTTCGAGGCCATAGAGTGCTCCGCGGATCGCCGAAGAGAGCGCGCGGCTAGGGCTCTGGAGGGAGCAAAAGAAGCGTAAGCCTCTATCCTCCCCCGTTGTCTTCCTTGTACAGATACTTGACGCTGGTCTTATAGATCAGCAGGTTCGGCTCGTTCTGGCGGTTGACCTTGATACACTGCTTGTCGTACCACTCGATGGTGCCGCGAATGGCCTCGCCGTCAGACAGCACGATGACCATGGGCGTTTTGGACTGCATCTGTTTGACATAGTAGAAGTTCTCGGCGTTGGTCTGCTCCGGCGGCACCGGCTTTCTGCGCTGTGGCCGCGTAGCCACCTGTTCCTTGAGGTCCGTCAGCGACGGACGAATTAATTTGCGATTCACCTTACGTCTCCTTCAGGTTCTTCCCGGACTGGGCGAGGCGCTCAGCGGGCACGGCCGCGGCGCTCGGTATAAGAACAATCGTAATAAAATGCGTTCCTAGGATGCCTTCGCGAACCCAGCTTCGCGGAGGCATCCATCGATCGCTTCACACTAATACGCCGTTGGAGAAGCCCCCCGGCGAAACTAGATGAGGGCCTATCGCCTTGGGCTCCGGCGAGCGGAGGCCAGAGGCGCCTTGCTGTTAAGATATCCGGCGGACAGGCCTGAGGCTCAGCGCAAACGCTTCCAGCGCGAGACGACTGGGCACGCTGCGGCGCAAACTGCGTTCTAGTTCGCCTAGCGTACTCATCGCTCGCATGACCTCGTGAACGTCCAACAATCGAGCGACCTGCCGCAGCATTTCCGGCCGGTCGGCATTCCGGAGCGGTTCCCCGTTGGCCTCTGTCTCGACATGCAGGATATCTTGCAGAAGACTATAAAGGACATCCAGCAAATTTTCAAGCGTTTCTTCCCGGCCGGAGAGCTTCTGCGCCTCCGCAAAGAGCGTTTGAAAATCGGCGCGCTCGATTCCGGCGAGCAATAAGCGCAGCATGGAATCGCGCAGCCGGAGGAAATGTTCCAGATCCAGGCGCTGGGCGGCTCCGGGCGCTCCTTTCGCGATGGCGGCTCGCAAACTCCTCTCCTTCGAGTCGCGCCCCACCCCGCGCCGTTCCAGGAACGTCACTACTTCCTGTTGCCGCAGCGGAGCGAACCACAACGGGATACAGCGGGAGCGGATCGTAGGAAGCAGCGCCGCCTCCGCTGATGTGGTCAGCAGCAGGAGGGCGTGCGGCGGCGGCTCCTCGAGTGACTTGAGCAGAGAATTGGCTGCGGCCGCGTCCATGCGCTCGGCGTCGGGAAGAAGGAACACCTTCTTGCGATTGCCGGCAGGAACAAAACCCAACACCTGCTTCAAGTAACGGGCCTGCTCGATCTGAAACAGGCGCAGCGGCCCGTTGGGCGCCAGCAGCACGACGTCAGGATGGTGCTGAATCACCAGCGCCATCTCGCGGGGGCGCTTGGTCAGCTTCTCGCGGTCGGCCTCGGCCTGTTCCACCGCCGCCCAGCGGTCGTCGGCCTGGGCGATGTTCCGGCAACTGCTGCACTCGCCGCAGAACTCATTCTGCCGCTGCGGACAATGGATCGCCTTGGCGAGCATCTGCGCTGCCGTGTACTTGCCGATCCCCGCAGGACCGGAGAACAGCAGCGCGTGGGGCAGGCGGTCGCGAGCCATCATGCCGCGCAGCGCCTCCAGGACCGGACGGTTGCCGCAGAAATCTTCAAACCCCATCGCTGTCTCCCCGGTCCAAAAAGCGCTCGATGGTCTGCACCACGGCGCGGTGCACGTTGGCGAGGCTCGCTGTGCCGTCGATCACCGCAACGCGTTGGGGCTCCTGCCGTGCGATCTCCTGATAGCCGACGCGGACGCGCTCGAAGAACGACCGGCCTTCCTGCTCAAAACGACTGGCGACTTGCTGGACCAGCTGGTTGCGCGCTCCCGCGCGGCTGGCGCTGGTCTGCACGTCCACATCCAAGAGCAGCGTCAGATGCGGCCGCACGCCCTGGCAGAGCAAATTGTCCAGCGCCCGAATCGTTTCCAGCGGCACCCCATGCCCATAGCCCTGATAGGCCACGCTGGAATCGGTGAAGCGGTCGCATAAGACGATGGCGCCACCACGCAAAGCAGGCAGGATCACTTGTTCGATGTGCTGGGCGCGGGCCGCAAACATCAACACGAGTTCCGTGAGCGGGCTGAGCGTGCCCGGCGCGGCATTCATCAAAATGTCGCGAAGCTGCTGACCGAGTGGGGTCCCGCCCGGTTCTTTGGTCTCCACCACGCGAGCGTTCCCGGCGCGCAGATGCTCAGCGGCCAGCGCCAGCTGCGTCGTCTTGCCGCAGCCGTCCAGTCCTTCGAACGTGATCAAATAGCCGGGTCGTTGCAAGGCGGTCTCAAACCATCGTGATGGCAGAACATCATAGCACCCCGCGGGCGCTGATTGCGGAGTCGCTGAATGCTACTATTCTCTGGGGACGATGGAATGTGAGTACTGCTGCGGACATTGCCGCCAATCTCGCGCGCGTGCGCGAGCGGATCGGTGCCAGCGCGGCTCGCGCGGGCCGGGATCCGGCATCGATTCGTCTTGTAGCGGTTACCAAGACGTTTCCGCCCGAAGTCATCCGGGCAGGCTATGAGTGCGGCTTGCGGGACTTTGGCGAAAACCGGGTGCAGGAATTCTGCGAGAAGCTGCCGCAGCTCAACCTGCCGGATGCAAGGTTCCACCTGATCGGGCACCTGCAATCCAACAAGGCGCAGCAAGCGATGCATTTTGACTGGATTCAGACCGTGGACAGCGAGCGGCTGGCGCGGCGGCTGAACGAAGCCGCGGGAGCGGCCGGCAAGAAGATTGCGGTGCTCGTCCAGGTGAAGCTGGGCGAAGAACCGGTCAAGAGCGGCGTGCCGGAACCAGAGGTGCAGCCACTGGCGCAAATGGTTGCTTCGCTCGACCAGCTGGAGCTCAAGGGCCTGATGACGATTCCTCCCTATACGGACGACCCGGAGGGCGCTCGTTCGTACTTTCGCAGGCTGCGCCTCTTGCGTGACCGGTTGCGCGAATCGGGTCTGCCCCAGGTGCGGGAACTCTCCATGGGCATGACGCACGATTTTCCCATCGCGATTGAGGAAGGCGCCACCATCGTGCGGATTGGCACCGCGATTTTCGGG
>JBGPJR010000258.1:0-3285 GCA_041485545.1 Terriglobia bacterium | reverse complement strand
GAATTGCTCGGCGAGCGGCCGGTCCAGTCCCAACTCATGCCGCAGTTGTTCGACGTCGGCGGGCTGCGCCCGCTCGCCCAACATTTGCTCGACGGGGTCCCCCGGCACGAGATGAATGAGCAGAAAAACGCCGGCCGTCACCACAAACAGCACGGGCAACGCGTACAGCAGGCGCTGGGCAAGATAGCGAGTCAGTGAAAGAGAAGGCGTCGTCATCGGTGCGGACCGCGTGAGCGAGTATAACAAACGCCGGCCCGCTCGCGGACTCCCGCGGCGATGGTTGGAAGGGCGCGTCTGCATGTCCTCGATCTCCAGGACTGAGCAGGAACACGGTCCGAAGGAGCCCGGAGGCGCATGCTATACTTGGTGAATTGCCACGGAGCGGCCGTCATGTCCGACCCCAGAATGCGCCCCAGCTTTATTATCGCAACCAGCACTTTGGTCCTTTTGCTGGTGGTCGGCGTCTTCGGACTGACCTCGTTAAACCTGGAGCGAGACGCGCCCAACTTTATTCCCTTCATTCGTCCCAGCGATTCCTCCGAAGTGATCGTTCTGTTTGGTCTCTCGGCGATCATTTTCCTGGCGCTGGTGATTTTTGGGTTCATTCTGTTCCGCAGTCTCTTGAAGCTGTATCTGGAGCGCCGCGCCAACCAGCCCGGTTCCCGGTTTAAGACGAAACTGGTATTCGGCGCCATCGGACTGTCCGTCCTGCCGGTGTTCTTTTTATTCCTGTTTTCCTATAGCCTGATCAATCGCACGTTGGACAAGTGGTTCAGCCGCCCGGTGGAAACGGTCAGCCGGGATGCTCACGAGGTAGTACAGGGTCTGGGAGAGTTTGCGCGCCGCAGCGTAGCCGCGGACGCTGCGGGCATCGCGGCGGACCTGGCTCCGAGCGGGCGCGCCGCAGACGGGCTGCGCGAGGAGATGCGGCAACGATTTTCGGATCTGTCCTCCCGCAGCGGGAGCTTGCAGAACCTGGATTACGTTGCCGTCTTGGATCGGCAGGGCGAGCCGGTGGTGGAGCGGGCGAGCGCGCCCGAGCTGTCGCAACTGCGCTCGCTGCTCCCGGCGTTATCTCCTTTGCCCGTGGGGGAGCAAAACACCAAGCTGCTGGAATTCCAGGGAAACACGTACGCAGCGGGCTGGGCCCCTCTCCAGGCCGCGGACGGCCCCGCCGGTGTGGTGGTGGCCGCGATGCGTCTGCCCGCCAACATCTCCCAAAGCGCCGCCCGCCTCGACCAGGAGAGCCAGCTCTATGGCCAGCTTAGCCAAGAGCGCAAGCTGGTCCGCCAGACATACCTGTCCATCCTGGCGCTGCTGACGGTGCTGATCCTGTTCATCGCCATCTGGTTCGCGCTGCTGCTCTCGCGGCAGGTGACGGCGCCGATCCAGGCGCTGGCCGAGGCCACGCACGAAGTCTCGCGCGGCAACCTGGAGTATCGCGTGCGCACCAAGGCGGCCGATGAGCTGGGCATCCTGGTGCGCTCCTTCAACGAGATGACGGAGCAACTGGCCGCCGGACGCGCAGAGCTGGAGCGCTCTCGGAGCCATTTGGAAGAGGTCAATTTGCAGCTCGACCAAAAGCACCGCTTCACGGAGACGATTCTGGAAAGCATTCCTACGGCCGTGATCACGGTGACGGGGGAGGGCGCGATTCTGGGCACCAACACGGCGGCGCGGCGGCTGTTTGGCGACGCACTGACGGAGGGCGCACATCTCTCGGTGCTGTTCTCGCGCGAGGATTACCAGGAGCTGCAGTATCTGTTGAAGCGCGCACCGCGCCTGGGCCAGGCTACCCGCCAGCTGGAGACGCAGCACGGTGGCCGCACGCGGAACCTGGCCATCACGGTGGCGGCGCTGCCAGGCGATCCTCCGCCGTCCGCGAACGGCGCAGTGCGCAGCGGTTGGTTCGCGGTCGTCGTGGAAGACCTCAGCGATTTGCTGCACGCGCAAAAGGCTGCCGCCTGGGGCGAAGTGGCGCAGCGCGTGGCGCACGAGATCAAGAATCCGCTCACGCCGATTGCGCTTTCCGCCGAGCGCATCCGTTTGTGGATCGAGCGCCAGCGCAGCGCTCCAGAAAAATCTCCGGAACTGGAACGCGTGGTGCAGGAGTCCTGCTCACTGATTCGGAAGGAGGTCGAGAACCTCAAGCACCTGGTGGACGAGTTTTCGCAATTCGCCCGCTTCCCGCAAGCGCATCCCAGCCCGGCCAGCCTCAACCAGATTGTCGAAAGTGCGCTGGCCTCGTTTAACGGGCGCCTGGATGGCATCCACATCTCGACGCAGCTCGCTTCCGATTTGCCAGCCGTGCTGGTAGACGCCGACCAAATCCGCCGCGTGGTTGTTAATCTGATGGACAACGCCGCCGCGGCGATGGAGAACTCGTTCGTGAAAGAGTTGGTGATCGCCACGCGGGTGGACTCGCAGCGCGCCATCGTGGAGACAGAGATCTCCGATACCGGCTGTGGGGTCTCACCGGAGGACCGCGAGAAGCTGTTCCTGCCGTATTACTCCACCAAGGACCGTGGCACCGGCTTGGGCCTGGCGATTGTCAGCCGCATCGTGGCGGAGCACCACGGCACCATCCGCGTGGAGGAGAATGAGCCGGTGGGCACCCGCTTCATCGTGGAGCTGCCGCTGCGGTCCGAGCCGCGACCGTGAGGGAGCGGTTCGTTGTTGGTGAGGGCGCGTAGAGCTCGAATGAAGCAGTCTCCCGCAATGGCCGCTGGCGTAACGGATCGACTGTGGGAAGTGTCGGACCTCGTTGCTCTTTGGGAATCCGAAGAGCGGAGGGAAGAAAGAGCGGTGTGAGGAGTACCTGTGGCTGGTCCTGATCTATTTTACGAGTCAGATGAAGCAGGCTTCAGCGGCTTGCTGGACTCTGAATTTGTCCAGTACCGCGATATGATTTTCCGCAAATCAGTCTTGAATCGAGCAGAGATAGACGAAGCAATAGCCAAAGGAACTCCAGGGTTCTTGATTCAACACCAAGCCAACCACGAAAGCATGATCGCATACGGAGCTAGAATTGAAACACAAAGGCAACACGGGCAACAGTTGCAGCGGGTATGGCTCGTTAAGTTACAAGAAGCTTTTCCCACCTTCTATAGTTGGGTGATCTTGGAAGACTCCGCAGCGGAGGTCGTTATTACGCTTCGGGCTTCTCTGATTTCGAAGTAGCCCACTACCAAGCGTCTGTGTGGCTTGACCTCCGTTGACAGGGCCAGTGGTGGCGAAGTGGGGCGTCATCCAACAAGGCGCGTGTGAATGCATCGCTGGCATAAT
>JBGPJR010000257.1:0-3315 GCA_041485545.1 Terriglobia bacterium | reverse complement strand
CCAAACTTGCGGCGCAGCTGGTTGACGAGGTAGCGCTCGAAGGAGAAGTGCAACGGCCCTGGTTTGTCGGTGAATAGGATGAAGCGGGGAGGCGCAGAAGCGGCCTGCGTCATGTAATAAATCTTTTTCTTGCGCGATGCCGGGGTGCTGGCGCGCTCCAGATCCACGGAATGCAGGAAGCGGTTGAGCTCCGCGGTGGGGATGTGGCGCTGGCGCGCCTGGGCTATTTTGCGGATCTCGGGAAACACCCGGCTCATGCCCAACCCGCTCTTTGCAGAGATAAACAGCACGGGAGCGTAGTCCAGAAATTTGAGCCGCCGCGCCGCCTGGTTGCGCAACTCTTCGGACGCTGCGCGGCGGTCCTTCACCGAGTCCCATTTGTTGACCAGGACGATCACCGACTTGCCGGCTTCGTGGGCGTAGCCGCCAATCGTCGCATCCGGCGCCGTGAGCCCCTCGGTAGCGTCAATCAACAGAAGCGCGATGTCGGAAAGCCGGATGTGGCGACGAGCCATCACCACGCTGAGCTTCTCCGCCATCAGTTTGGTCTTGCCCTTGCGCCGGATGCCGGCCGTGTCCACCAAGCGGTAGACTGCGCCGTCGCGTTCGACCACCGTATCCACGGCATCGCGCGTGGTGCCGGGCGTTTCTGAGACAATGGCGCGCTCGTCTCCGGTGAGCTGGTTGAGCAGCGTGGACTTTCCCACGTTCGGCCGGCCGATAATGGCCACGGCAATTTCCGAGGCGGTCGCAGCGGGTGCGGTTTCCGCCGCCTCGGGAATCAGCGCGGTGACGCAATCGAGCAGATCGTCTACGCCGCGGCCATGCTCCGCCGAGACGGGAATGACCCGGTCGATGCCCAGGCGGTAGGACTCCGTGGCGGAGACCAAGGCTGCGTCGGTCTCTATCTTGTTCACGGCCAGCACCAGCGGTTTGCCCGTGCGGCGCAGCAGGCCCGCCAGCTCTATGTCCGGGGCCGTGAGCTCGCTGCGGCCGTCCACGACCAGAATTACCAGCGCCGCCTGATCCAGGGCCTGCCGGGCCTGCGCCACGATTTTCGCGGGGATTTCCGCCGACTCACCCACCAACATGCCGCCCGTATCCACCAGCTCGAAGCGCTTGCCCAGCCATTCGGCTTCCGCATAGATGCGATCGCGCGTGATGCCGGGCTCATTGCCAACAATGGAGCGGCGGCTGTGCGTGATGCGGTTGAAGAGCGTGGACTTGCCAACGTTCGGCCGGCCCACGATGGCGACGATGGGGAGTTGTCCCATGCAAGCATTCTACAGGACCGCCGCAGGCGGCGCTTCTTTCGCTTCCGTTTCGGCATACAATTAAACGAGAGGGATTCTGTGCCCCGACGATGGTTCGTTCCAATCAGCTTAGCGGGGCCGCTGGCTCTGCTGGTCCTCTCTGCATCGGCGCGGCAGGCTGCGCCGGAGACGGCGGGTCCGCTGAAAATTGTGGATGCTCTGTTTGAGGACTACGACGGATGGCCCCGCGAGCGCCTGCAGATGCCCGCGGGCGGCGAAGTGGTGTTGACGTTCCGCGCCGAGGGGTTTGAGCGGGCCGGGGGCATTAACAGCACCACGGGGCTTCCGGAGGACCGCGTCAGCCTGGATTACGAAATCGAGCTACGTGACCCGGACGGCGTGCTCGTGGTTCCCGTTGACAAAGGCGACGTTCGGACGCTGCTCAGTGTGCAGGACGAGAAGTGGAGGCCTCTGGTCCGCTGGTCGGCGAAGGTCCCGGCTTGGGCTCCGCCGGGCCGGTATCCCGTGCAGGTGCGGCTGTATGACGAGATCGGCGACCAACGGACCGAGCAGACGCTCTTCGTGAGCGTTGAGGCCGAGCCGGTGCCCGCGAGTGAGACGCTGACCGTGCAGCGCGTGGAGTTTGCGCGCTCCGAGGACGGGCCGTGGACGCCGCGACGCGTCTTCGCGCTGCGCGATCCGGTGAATGTCCGGTACAAGGTCGCCGGGTTTCAGGTCTCTCTGGCGCATCGCGTGTGGGTGGAGCAGGACTGGAGCGTGCTGGACGCGGAGGGTCGGGAGATCGTGTCGCAACAGGCCGCCGCGCGGGAGATGTCGGAGGAGTTTTATCCACCGCGTTTCATTCGGACGAATTTTCAGCTGCAATTGACCGATTCGAAGCCTGGCGACTACACGCTGCGCATCACCGTGCGCGACCGCGTAGGCGAACAGGAGACCACCGTGGAGGCTCCGTTTTCCCTCCGGCCCTAGCACTTCTCTGGGCGCTGACGATCAAGCGGAGGCACTGCCCCTCTGCCGCAAGACTTGACCGCACCGGGAAAGCGCCGCTACAATCAGTGCGTTTTGTTGGATCGAGAGAAACTCGATCCGCGGCGGCGCGCCGGGCAGAACACTGCGGGCGCGACCGAATCTTTGTAGGGAGGGGCCATGGCCTCTGTTGCAGAAAAAGTGAAGCAGATCATTGTGGAACAACTGGGGGTCGATGAGGCGGAGGTAACCCCCACCGCATCCTTCGTGGATGACTTGGGAGCCGATTCGCTGGACACGGTGGAACTGGTGATGGCTCTGGAGGAAGCGTTCGAGATTGAAATTCCGGACGAGGATGCCGAAAAGATTCAGACCGTCCAACAGGCCACCGACTACATTCAGGCGCACACGAAACATTGATTCCCGGCGGCGCATCTAGGTTCCGCCGCAGCGGGGCGGGCGTGGCTGCCTCGGAGCGTCCGCGCCGGGCGCTCCAGTGTAAGCAGAGACAACAAAGCGTATGGCGAAGCGAGTGGTAGTCACGGGTGTCGGTCTGGTTTGCGCGGTGGGACTCGGCACGGAGGAGAGCTGGAAGGCGATCCTGGCGGGCCAGTCTGGCGTTGCGCCCATCTCGCGCTTTGACACCGCCGCCTACGCCTGCCGCATCGCCGCGGAGGTGAAGGGGTTCGATCCGCTGCGCTACGTCGAGAAAAAAGAGCTGAAGAAAATGGGCCTGTTCATTCAGTACGCGCTGGCGGCGGCCCAAGAAGCGATGGAGCGAGCGAAGCTGAAGATCACGCCCGACACGGCCGAACGGGCGGGCGTTTTCATTGGCTCCGGGATCGGCGGATTCGATGTCATCGAGCGCGAGCACACGGCGCTGCTCGAGGGTGGCCCGCGCAAGATATCGCCTTTCTTCATTCCTGCCAGCATTGTGAACCTGGCGGCCGGGCAGGTCTCCATCCGCCACGGAGCCAAGGGGCCGAACTCGGCTACCTGTACCGCGTGTTCTTCCAGCGCCCACGCGATCGGCGATGCCTGCAAGCTGATCCAGCGCTGCGCCGCCGACGTCATG
>JBGPJR010000256.1:0-3342 GCA_041485545.1 Terriglobia bacterium | reverse complement strand
GCAGCGGACCAATGGATACAAGCGATTGCAGGAGCGCTGACGCTCGGTCAGGTCCTGATCGTCGACTACGGATACCTTGCCGAGGAATGGCAGGCGGGCCGGTTCCCGGAAGGGAGCGCGCTGGCATACCGGGAGCATCGGGTCTGCGAGGATCTGCTGGCCAGTCCCGGCGAGCAAGACCTGACCGCACACGTGAACTTCTCGCAGTTGATCGAGGCCGGCGAGCAAAGCGGCCTCCACGAATCGGGGCCCCTGCGAACGCAGGCAAAGTTTCTGATGGAACTGGCGGAGCCGGATCAATTGCAGGATGTGTTCGCGGACTGCACCTCCGCTCAGGAACACCAGGAGCGCGCGCGGCTGCTCAAGACGCTGATCTTGCCGCAGGGCATGGGCGAGTCCTTCCGCGTGCTGCAAATGCGAAAGGGTATGTGAAGATCGCGCCGCCCGGCCGAGGGCGGAGCGCAAAGGCGTGCGCAGCACCGCAGCAGTTAGCCGCCGGCTTCCGCCTGCTGGCTGATGCGTTCGTACGGCTCTTTCAAATACTGATTGGCTTGCGCCAGCGCGCCCTGCGTGTCGTCCTTGGTGCGGATGGCCTGCTGATATTCGTTCACGGCCCGCTCGCGCTGGCCGGTGACGTCGAAGATTTTCCCCAGGTAGATGTGGCTCCAGACCTCGGTCCAGGGGGGCTCCAGGTCGCTGTTGAGCGCCTCGCGGAAGGAATTGGCCGCGGATTGGTAATTGCGCAACGCGAAGAAGACCTCGCCTACGCGGTAGTGCGCCAGCGAGCTGAGGCGGTTGATGTCCAGGGCTTTTTGATATTCCTCCAGCGCCCCCGTGTAATCGCGCGTCGCAACGTCCTGCTCACCGCGCGCAATGGCCACGCGAATGCGAATGGTGTCGTTGTACTTCAGCACGCGGTTATTGGGGTCCACGACCATGCTTTTGGGACGGGCGGGCGTGTCGATGGAAAACTCCGACGACTTGCCGGTCACCTGCACGCGCTGAACCACCGGATCGCCTTCGGTTTCCACTGCTACCTCGACCGGCATGCTGAACAGGTCCTGGTCCTGGCTGATGGTGCCGGTAATCTTGTAGCCGTTCGGCACGCGGTAGATAGTGTAGTCGAGCTTGAAATCCGAGGCCCCGGTGGAATCCATCCACTGCATGAAGAAGCCGTCCAGCTTCTGGCCGCTGGCTCGCTCCATGACCTGCCGGAAGTCGTCGGTGGTGGCGGACTGGAACGCGAAGCGCTGCGCGAAATCCTGCAGCGCCGTGAAAAAGGTCTGGTCGCCGACGACCCAGCGCAACATGTGCATCACGTAGGCACCCTTGTCGTAAAGAAGCGTCTTGTAGGGCTGCGAAAATTCCTCGTAGCGGGCCGCGGCGCGGATCGGGACGGTATCGTGCGTCAGGGCATCAATAGCCATCTGCTTGATGCGGTTGTCGAGCGCCTTCGCTCCGCCGGTTTCTTCCTGGTAGAGCGCCTCGGAATAAGTCGCAAGTCCGTGGTCCAGCCACAAGTCGGCGCGCGTCGCCGGGCTGACCAGGCCGCGCCACCACTGCTGCGCCACTTCCTGCGCCAACAGTTGCACGTTGACTTCGCCGCCGATCGCGCGCGAAGCCAGAAAAATAACCTGCGGCCCGGCGTATCCGCCGAGCGAGCGGTCATCGATCTCTACAATCGAGAGGTCCGCCACGGCCGGCGGTCCGAACTTGCTGCTGAAGAAACGGACCATGCGCGCGGCGGCCTCGCCGTAAGCTTGCGCCATGCCGCGGTGGTCCGGAGAAAAGAACAGGCTGACACGGATGCCTTCGGCCTGGACCACCTGCGGCGGTTCGGATAGCACCGCCAGACTGCCAGGGAACTGCGGCTTGTCATAGGCGATGGAATAGACCGCTTGCCCGCCCTGCGCCACGGGCGTCTCCATGCGCCCTCCAGCTACCACCTGCGACCCGGCGGGAACCTTCAGATGCAGCTCGGCGGTGAACCGATTCGTCGCATAGCCGCCCATCGGGAACCAGCGCGCGGGATAGAGCAGATAGGAGCCTTCCGGGCCGATGTAGGCCAGCTGCACGCCTTCCACGGGGCTGTGCTCCGCATCCTGCAACACGCCCTCGTATTCCACAACGATGGCACCGGTCTGATCCTTGGAGAGCGGCCGCTCCAGCGTCACCTCCAGGTTCAGGCCAGCGCCGGTCCGGCGGCTCGACAGCACGTGGCCTTCCGCGTTGGTGATATTGGTGGGATACAGGTTCTGGTTCAGCGCCAAAGTCACCGTTGCCACGCTCTGGCGGGCACGGAACCGGATCTGCGCCTTTCCCTTGAGTTCATGCGTCTCCGGGACCAACTCTGCGTCAATGATGCAGTGCTCGATGGCAATGGGGTCGGTCTGTTCCTCATACGTCACCGAGTAGTCTTCGGGCACCGTCTGCGGCGGGCTCTCCTGGCTCTCGCTGTACTGTGCAGGGAGGCTTGGCGGCGACAGACAGACTGCCAGCAGCATCGCGCAGCATAACCTGGCGGTTACTCCTGTCCAAACGCCGAACCCGCGCTTCCACATTGTTGTCATAGTGCCGATCGTCTCTCCCCAAGATAGCACCGGAACCAAGCCCCGGCGAACCGTTTTCCCGCTGGCCGCCTCGCGCCTCGTCGCCCCATCAACTCCGGCGGTCATATAACATAGATTCCGCCAGAGCCGCTACCCGTTGTATGGGATCGTCCGAGATTTGCTCCGATGCGGCTGCGGTCTGGACGGCCGCGGGAGAAACCTTGCCGCGAAAACGCAGCCGGTCCGCAAACTCCTGCAACTGCTCCCGCATTTTGGCGCGCACCGCGGGATAGTCTAGCAGCGTGCGCAGGGTGCGCACCACGGCGTCCGGCTGGAAGCGGCTCTGGATAAACTCCGGGGCCACTTCGTGCCCGGCGACTAGGTTTACCATGCTGAAGAATGGAGTGTGTACCAGCCAGCGCCCGAGCAACCACGTGGCACGGCTCACGCGGTATACGATGACCATCGGCGTCCCCAGCAATGCTGTTTCGACGGCCGCGGTGCCGCTGGCGACGATGGCGGCTTCGGAGTGGGCCAGGGCGTCATAAGTACAGTTCTCCACCACCTGCACCGGCAGACCATCCAGGCCGGCTTGGCTCCGGAGCCACTCGCCGGTGATCGTCGAGGCCGCCGGCAGCACAAAGGCACACGGCGTCTGCGAGGCAAGCCGCCGCGCCGCCTCCAGCATCGGCGGCAGGTTTAGCTGAATCTCTTTGGGACGGCTCCCCGGCAGCAGCGCGATCAGGGGCACGCCGGAGGGCAGGTTCAGCTTGGCCCGAAACGCCTCGGCCGT
>JBGPJR010000255.1:0-3376 GCA_041485545.1 Terriglobia bacterium | reverse complement strand
CGTACCGCAAAGAGCTTCGCTCGAGCCGCGGTGAGTCGGTGCTCCAATTCCTCCGGCGAGATCGCGTGCAGGCGCGCAAATTCCTCCACGGGCCGCAGAATGCGCAGGATGTTCTTGGATCCCTCCGGCACATGCGCGTCGCCAGGATGATCCCAGTTGCCCGTGGCGGTCACATCGTAGAAGGAGGCAAAGAGGCTGCCGTCTTCATCGCCGAGCGCATCCATCACCTGCTCCCAGGTCCAGATGTAAAAGAGCCCTTCTTTGCCTTCACTGTCGGCGTCCTCGGTAGAGTAGAACCCGCCAGCGGGGCTATGCAGATTGCCCAGCACGTAGTCGAAAATGCCGCGCGCTACACCTGCGAAATCTGGCCGGCCGGCAGCGAGATAACCGTCGAGACAAATCGAGCTGACCAGCGCCTGGTCGTAGAGCATTTTTTCGAAATGCGGCACGAGCCACTGCGGGTCGGTCGAGTACCGGTGGATGCCGCCACCGAGGTGATCGTAGATGCCACCGCGAGCCATCTTCTCTAGCGTTCGCTCCACAGGCGCAATGAGGGCGGAGGCTGATTTCACTTTGCTTTCTCGTAGCAGCAACTCCATCGCCATGCTCGGCGGAAATTTATTCGTGCCGCTGGCGACGCCACCGTGGACGGGATCGAAGTGTTCCGCCATTTGTTCGGCCGCTTGCGAAACCGCCTCGCCCGGCGGGACCACTCCGCTGGATACACCACGCATCTGCCCCAAAATCTCGGTGACCTTGCGAGCGTCGGTGAGAAGCGCCGCCGACTGCTCGCGCCAGAGTTGCGCCAGCCGCAGCAGCACGGACTGGAAGCTCGGCCTGCCGTAATAATCTTGCGGCGGGAAATACGTTCCGGCGTAGAACGGCTTGCCATCCGGCGTCAGCCACACGCTCATGGGCCAGCCGCCGTGCCCGCGCGTGAACAGGATGGTGGCATTCATGTAGATCTCATCGAGGTCCGGGCGCTCCTCCCGGTCCACCTTAATGGAGATGAAGTGTTCGTTCAGGATCTGCGCCACCGCTTCGTCCTCGAAACTCTCGTGCTCCATGACGTGGCACCAGTGGCAGGCGGCGTAGCCGATGCTCAGGAAGATCGGTTTGTTCTGCTCCTTCGCCAGCCGCAGCGCTTCCGGCCCCCAGGGATACCAGTGGACCGGATTGTGCGCATGCTGCAGCAGATAAGGACTCGTCTCGTGGATGAGCGCGTTGGTGTGCTGGGCTGCCATGTCTTTTTCAGGACTCCTGGAGGGGATTGCCGAACCGTGCGCGAAGTGTCACGCAATTCCCTCGAATCCGATTCTAGCAATTCCTCAACAATCAGCAAGCCGCTCTGCTGTCAGAAGCAGTCCAGAGAGCATTGACCCGAACCCCATTCCTGAGGCAGTATGAAGTCATTCCGGAGTCGTTGTATCGCGCCAACGTTCCGGCCTCCTGGCAACGGAAATTCATGAGACACGCGATCACAATCAATCGCTGGCCGCGCCTATGGCAAACGTGCCTGTTGGCAGCGGTCCTGATGTTGACGGTTGCGGGCGCTGGGCTGCAAAGAGCGCAGCGGAGCCAGCCAGAAGCCCCCGCACCGGCCTCGCACACCGGCACCATTCCGATCACCGAGTTTGCCCGAATCGTCCAGGACTTCTCGGAAGAGGGCGGGTACTTTTTTTCTGACAATTTCACCTCTAACGAGTCGGCCTACCTGTACATCCTGGAGCCTCTGCGGGAGCAGGGCGGGACGGGCGGTGCTTACGTCGGCGTGGGTCCGGAGCAGAACTTTACCTACATCGCGAAAGCGCGGCCCCAGATCGCCTTCATCATCGATATTCGCCGCCAAGCCATCCTGCAGCACCTGATGTACAAGGCCGTGTTCCAACTGGCTCCGGACCGAGCGCAATTTCTCTCGCTGCTGCTGAGCCGGCCGCTCACGACCACCCGCAGCGGCGCGAAGCCCCCTGGGCGAGACACGCCGATTGACGAGACGCTGCGCTACATGGCGGCGGCGCTCACCAGCCAGGAGGTGTTTGACTCCAACCTGTCGCGCATCGAGAAGGCCATTCAGGAAGGTTTTCATGTGCCGCTCACGGCCAACGACCGCGGCGATCTGAGTTACGTTTACCGAGCGTTCTGGAGAGCGAACCTGGAAATCTCCTTCCGGGTGGCCGGCAGTCCCTACGGGCAGACCCGGTACGGGAGCGCGTTTCCCACGCTCACCGACCTGATTCTGGCGACCGATCAGCAGGGCCGCCTCGGCAACTTCCTGGCGCGGGATGAGGACTACCAGTTTGTCAGGAATCTGCAGTTGCAGAACCGCATCATTCCGGTGGTGGGCGACTTTGCCGGCCCCAAGGCGCTCGCCACTATCGGGGACTATCTGAAGAAGAACGGCTACACGCTGACGCTGTTTTACGCCTCTAACGTGGAACAATTTCTTTTCGAGGGGAATATTTTTAAGAACTTCGCCGCCAACCTCCGCCACATGCCGATCAACAGCAAGAGTCTGATCCTGCGTTCGGTCCGCAGCAACAGCTGGATGCGAACCGCCTATATTCCCGGCCACCGATTCACGCCGCTGCTGGAGTTCTTGACCGTCTTTTTTCAGGATTATGACAAAGGTGTTTACCGCGATTATCGGAGCCTGGTCGACACGCATTCCATTTCTGCCCCCTAGCCGTAACAAGAGCCAGGGCACGAATCTTGCGAGGACCGCCGCGGCTCCTACTGCATCATACTTACCAATGAGATGTTCCATGAGGGCGGCCGGGCGAGGGGATAGGCGAGTGACTCAACGGGTGAACCTGCACAGGAAAAGGATGGGAAGCGCCGCGCCGTGGCTAGTTGCCGTGTGCGCCGTTGCGTCCCTGGCCTGGCCCGAAAGCCCTGCGGAACTGGAGCAGGCCAACGCGCTTTATCAGCAGACGCGGTATCGTGAGGCGCTCGCAGTCCTGCAGCCTGGCTCGCCCAACACCCCTGCCGCGCTGGCGCTGTTGGGCCAGTCCTATTACATGCTGGAGGACTACAAGAAGGCCACCGACGCCTTGGAGAAGGCGGTCGCGGCGGACCCGGACAACTCCGTCTATCAGGACTGGCTGGGGCGCGCCTTTGGGAAGCGGGCGGAAACGTCCAGCTTTCTGACCGCTCCGTCCTATGCCTCCAAGGCACGGCAGCGCTTTGAGAAAGCGGTCGAGCTCGATCCGCACAACCTCGACGCCCTGGACGACCTTTTTGAATACTACCTGGAAGCGCCCAGTCTTCTGGGTGGGGGAGAAGACAAAGCAGCGCGCCTCTCCGAGCGCCTCCGCGAACTGGCCCCGGCCAAGTACCACTCCATGCAGGCGCGGCTGGCCGAAGAGCGCAAGCAGTT
>JBGPJR010000254.1:0-3386 GCA_041485545.1 Terriglobia bacterium | reverse complement strand
TGGGCCCGCTCACCACTGCCTCCCGGCTGCGGCGCCACGAGCAGGATGGCGCCGGGCTCCGCATAGCCGGTCAGATAGAAGAAATTGCTCTCCTGGTGGAACGCCCGGTAAGCCTCCGAGCCCGCCGCCTCCGTGGTGCCAAACAGCACCAGCCATCCGTCGCCCAGCTTCTGCCGCAGCGCGGCGCGGCGGGCGGAATAGGCGTCTTGGGATGCCTCTGGGGATTGTGGTTGCTGCGCGGGGACGCTTGCGGCCAGCAGCCACGCGGCCGCCGCCAGCAGCGCATAGGGAAGTCGGATTCTGCTCCGGAAGGCTCTCGTTGAAAAAGGGCGCACCGAGCCACCCTGCACCCCGCTGCGATTCCAGCCAGCCTGTGCCGGAGGCCCGCAGCTACCCCGACAGATGCGTGGACAGTGCATGGGCCAGCCGGTCCCATTGTCGTTGCAGCACCGAAAACAACCCGCCGCCCAGATAACCGACGACAAACAGCGTGAGGAACCCAGCCGTCGCGTAGTTATGGTTGGAGAGGGCGAAGTACACGGTAAAGACGAAGTAACAGCCGATGAGAATCTCCACGACGGCAGCCCAGCGCGTGCGGTGGCGATAGACGTTACCGAAGAAGTGGTCGTGTCCGTCTTCGATCCGGTACTTGGGTGTGCGCACGAATTCGGATTCGCTCCCCAGCAACGCTTCCAGGACGGCCCAAGTATTCGTAATGGTCAGCCCGATTCCGGTGGCCAGGATCAAGGGAAGGAAGCGCAGCGTGCGCTTCCAGTTGGCGGGGTCCAGCTCGCGCTGACTGGCCAAATAGAACGTCGAGACCGAGCCGGTGGCGGCAATCATCAGCGGCAGGTCAATGTAGAGCATCTGAAACCAGCCCTGATAGAAGCGCACAATGATGGCCGGCAGGAGCAGGGCCGCCAGCACGCTCATCAGCGGGTAGCAGATGTTCGCCGTGAGGTGGAAGAAGGCCTCCACCTTAATCTTCCAGGGCACAGAACTGCGCCACAGCGTGGGCAGCAGCTTGCGCCCGGTCTGCATCAGGCCCTTGGCCCAGCGCGCCTGCTGCGTCTTAAACGCGTTCATCTCCACGGGCAGTTCGCTGCCGCAGACCACTTCGGGCAGATAGAGGAACTTCCAGCCGCACAGTTGGGCACGATAGCTGAGGTCGGTGTCTTCGGTCAGCGTGTCGTGCTGCCAGCCGCCCGCCTCTTCAATGGCCTTGCGGCGCCAGATGCCCGCCGTGCCGTTGAAGTTGAAGAAGCAGCCGGAGCGCGAGCGCGCTCCGTGCTCGAACACAAAGTGGCCGTCGAGCAAAATGCCCTGCACCTCCGTCAGCCAGGAGTAGTGCCGGTTGATGTAGTCCCAGCGCGTCTGCACCATACCCACGCGCGGATCGGCGAAGTAAGGAACGGTCCGGTTCAGAAAATCGGAAGGCGGCAGAAAGTCGGCATCGAAGATTGCGATGAACTCCCCCGCGGCCGTTTTCAAACCTTCCGCCAGGGCGCCCGCCTTGAAGCCTTCCCGGTTATCCCGGTGGCAGTAGCGGATGGGGTAGCCAAGCGCCGCGTACCGGGCCACGCACTCGCGCGCCAGCGACACGGTATCGTCCGTGGAATCGTCCAGCACCTGGATTTCCAGCAGGTCCCGCGGATACTCCATCCGGCAGGTCTCGTCAATGAGGCGCTCCACCACATAGCGCTCGTTGTAAACCGGCAACTGGATGGTCACCCGCGGCAACGGCTCTAGCAAGCCTGTCGGGGCCGCCGGGCGGTTCTTGCGGTGGCGATAGTAGCTGTAGATGAGGTAATAGCGATGCAGGCCGTAAAAGGCCAGGATGATCAGGACCCCAAAGTAGGGAACCAGAATCAGAAGGTCAAAGGCGTTGACCTGGTAGACCCCGCTGAATGGGTCACGCGTGAAGATGCGCTGCACATACTGGAGAAAGGGATTCTCGGACGCCAGAAACATCGCGGGGAAAATCATAAGTCGGTTCGTTCTCTGCGGAGTCCCGAACGGCAGCGGCGGCACGAATCAGACCCAGTCGAGCGCGCCTTTCCGGTAGACCCAGATGTAGCCAACGATCAGAATCGCCAGGAAGATGCCCATTTCGACCAGCCCAAACAGACCCAGCGCTTTGACCTGCACCGCCCAGGGAAACAGGAAGATTGTTTCCACGTCAAAGATCACAAACAGGATTGCCACAATATAAAACCGAACCGTGTAGCGGCCGCGGGAGTCCGATTCCGGCTCGATGCCGCATTCATAGGGCCGTAGCTTGGCCGCGAACGGGGACTGCGGACGCACCAGCTTGGCGGCCAGCAGCGTTACGATAGGAAACAAAGTTGCCAGAACGAGAAAGATCACTATAGGAATATACTCGGGCGGCACCGCTGCCTCCTTGCACTGGGTCCGTAACAAGGCATAGTACCATGTTTTCTCCGCTCGCCGGCCCGGAGCCAGAAGTGGACGCGAAATGAACCAGGGCCGCGTGCCGTCGCAGTAACGTTGTGTAACGGAGGAGGGCGTGACCGTGAATTTCGATCTGGATGAGGAACTGCTGGCGATCCAGCAAACGGCGCGCGAGTTCGCCGAGAAAGAAGTTGCGCCGACGGCGGACGAGGACGACCGCGCGCATCGCTTCCGCAAAGACCTGGTCCGCAAGATGGGCGATCTCGGATTTTTCGGCTGTCTGGTTCCGGAACCGTACGGAACCAGCACGGGCTTCCTGGCGCTCGCGATCATCACCGAGGAGATCGCGCGCGTCCACAGCTCCTTGCGTGTCGCCCTCAACATGCAGACCGGCCCGGCGCGCGCCGTCTATGAGTTCGGGAGCGAGGAACAGAAGAAGCGTTTCATTCCTCCCTTCGTCCGGGCCGAGTGGCTGGGCTGTTTTGCGATCACGGAGCCGAATGTGGGCTCCGACATTGCCAGCATGCGGACGCGAGCGGTCCGCGACGGTGGCCACTACGTCCTTAACGGCAGCAAGACGTGGATCTCCAACGCTCCCGTCGCCGATGTGGGATTGGTGTTCGCTTACACCGATCCGGCGGCCAAACATCGCGGTCTCTCGGCCTTTCTGGTGGATCTGCACCAGCCCGGCGCCTCGGCGCGCGCCATCGAGCACAAGCTCGGAGCCAACGCCTCTCCCACCGGAGAGCTGTTCTTCGACAACTGCCGCGTCCCCAGGGAAAATCTGCTCGGCCAGGAAGGCGACGGCTTCAAGATCTGCATGACGGAGCTGAATACCACGCGGCTCCAGTGCGGCGCCGGTGCGGTGGGCGTCGCGCGCGCCTGCCGCGAAGCGTCTGTACGCTACGCTAACCAGCGGGAGCAGTTTGGCCAGCCCATCGGGCAGTTTCAGATGATCCAGGACCTCATCGCCC
>JBGPJR010000253.1:0-3445 GCA_041485545.1 Terriglobia bacterium | reverse complement strand
CGCCAAGGATTTGGCTTGGGAAGTGGAACTGAACGTTCACTTTCGGGAGGTCGTGCCGGGCCGCGGCGAAATCGACTATCGGACCTACTTGAGCGAGCTTTCCAAGCTCCCGGTCGATGCGCCGCTGATGCTGGAACACCTATCCACGCCCGCCGAATATGACGAAGGGCGCAATTACATACGAGGAGTCGCGGCGGAGCTGGGGCTGTCGTTCGGATAACGGGAACTGCAATATGATACGATTCGCGGCTTAGACACCGCGAAAGCAACTCCCTTGGAGTATCCGTGGAAGCAAAGACATTCGTGAATCCAAAGAACAGCGCCGCTCTCCTGCTGGTGGGAACCATGAAAGGCGCATTTCTTCTGAGTTCGGAAGCAAGCCGCGAGCGTTGGGACGTCTCGGGACCCCACTTCCCGGGGCGAGTCGTTTATTCCATGGCCTACGACGGACGTGACCGCCGGCAGCGAATCTGGGCTTCTTCCACGCACTTCGCGTTTGGGACCCTGCTGCATTCCACCGAGGACTTCGGCCGGACGTGGACCAACCCGGAGAGCGCGCCGGTAAAGTTTCCCGAGGAGACAGGACAGTCGCTGCGACAGATCTGGCAGATCGCCGTTGGGAGCGAGCAAGGCAAGATGTATTGCGGCGTGGAACCGGCCGCCTTGTTTGAATCGAATGACGCCGGTCAGAGCTGGTCGCTGGTGCAGGGACTGTTCGATCACCCACACCGTTCGCAGTGGCAGCCCGGAGGAGGCGGCCTCTGTTTGCACACCATCCTGGTGGATCCATCGAATGCGAAACGCCTGCATGTTGCGATTTCCACGGGCGGGGTCTACCGCACGGACGACGGTGGAAAGTCGTGGCAGGTGCGGAATCAGGGAATCAGCGCCGAGTTCCTCCCGGACAAGTATCCCGAGTTCGGACAATGCGTGCACAAAGTTGCGCGACATCCTTCGCGCCCGGAGCGGCTGTTTCTGCAAAACCACGGCGGGCTGTTCCGCAGCGACGACGCGGGGGATAGCTGGCACGAGATCGTGAACGGTGTATCCTCGGATTTCGGCTTTCCGATGGCTATGCACCCGCATGATCCGGACACGGCTTACATTTTTCCGCTGGAGAGGGAGATGCGCTGCTCGCCGGACGGCAGACTGCGCGTGTACCGCACCCGCGATGCTGGCGGCTCGTGGCAGCCGCTCTCAACGGGCTTTCCCCAGGAAGCCAGCTATGAGACCGTATTGCGAGACGGCATGGATGCCGATTCACTCCAGCCGGCAGGCATTTACTTCGGCACCCGGAGCGGGAAGGTGTACGGATCGCGCGATGAGGGGGAAACCTGGCGGTTGATCCTGGCCGGCCTGCCCGCCATTACGTGCGTGAAAGCGGTTGTGCTTTAATGGCGATCGCCTTCTACATTCCCGGGCTGCTCCGGTTGCAAACGGGTGGGCGGAGCCAGGTGGATATCGATGCTGCAGCCGCCACGGTAGGAGAAGCGCTTGCGGTGCTGTGGCTGGAGTATCCTGGCTTGCGTGACCGCCTTGTTACCGAGCAGGGCGAGGTACGCCAGCACGTAAACATCTTCGTGGGCGCGGAAAACATCCGCGACTGCGGCGGATTTTCGGCGACCGTGAGTGACGGAGCCGCCATTACGATTCTGCCCGCCGTCAGCGGCGGATAAGGGAAGGCCGCCGCACGGAGCCACCGCAGCGGTATATCTCACTTCGGCGGCGCCCTCGATGTGGAGTCGAGTCGTTTGACAAGAGTTTTCTGACCGAACGCATTGCTGCGCTGCCTGCCCGGCTCCTCCAACAGGTCGAAGATGGCCTTCACCTGGTGCTTGCGCTCTAAGGCCCGCGAACTCCGGCCCAAGATTCGCCTCCCGGCCCTAAAATTCAAATGTAAAGTGTAACGGACTGCCTCGACAATGCATCGTTCATAACAGGGTGTATTCCCAGAGGTGGCCCATGATGCGTGTGCAGGTCGAGCCGCGGCTATGCGGCGCTTCCACGGGCGCGGCAGCGCCGATCTCCAGGCGCAGCCTTCTCCTCTCGGTGGTTTCCCTGTTCTCGGCGGGCCGGCGGCTGTGGGGCCAGAAGGAGCCGACCTTTTCCACCGACGTCAAGGTGGTCAATGTGCTGGCCACCGTGCGGAACAAGCAGGGGCAAATCATCCGCAACCTGAACAAGGATGATTTCACGTTAGAGGAAGACGGCCGCCCGCAAACAGTCCGCTATTTCTCCCAAGAAACCAACCTTCCCCTGACGCTCGGCCTGCTCGTGGACACCAGCATGAGCCAGCGGCGTGTTCTCGGCCAGGAGCGCAGCGCGAGCTACCGCTTTCTGGAGCAGGTGCTGCGCGAAGACAAGGACATGGCGTTCCTGATTCACTTCGACCGGGAGGTGGAGCTGCTGCAGGACCTCACCTCCTCCCGCCAGCAACTGGAGGCGGGGTTGGGGAAGCTCGATACGCCGCAACTGCAACAGCGCCAGCCGGGCGGACGCTATCCGTCCGGCTCGTCCGGCCCGCCCGGGCAGCGCCGCGTCGGCACGGCGCTCTATGATGCGGTCCTGCTTGCCTCCGACGAGCTGATGAAGAAACAGAGCGGCCGCAAAGCTCTGATCTTGCCCTCCGACGGTGTGGACAACGGCAGCAAGGTGACTCTCGCGAGTGGCATCGAGTCCGCCCAGCGCGCCGACACGCTGGTCTACTCGATTCTGTTCGCTGACCCGGAGGGATACGGGGGAGGTTTTGGCGGCGGTTATCCCCGTGGGGGCCGGCGCGGCGGCGGCCCCCGCACGAGGATGCCCGTGCAGCAGCGCCCGGACGGCAAGAAGGTTCTTCAGCGGATTTCCAGGGAAACGGGCGGCGGTTTCTTCGAGGTCTCCAAGAAGCAGCCGATCGAGCAGACTTACGACCGCATCCAAGAGGAGCTGCGCAACCAATACAGTTTGGGCTACACCCCCGACCAAACGAGCGCCGGACCGGGATACCGCAAGATCCGTCTTACAGCCAAACAGGCAGGGCTGGTGGTGCAGACCCGAGACGGATATTACGCAGAGCGGTAGTGCAGCAGCCTTGCGGATTTCGGCGCGCCGCCAGCTAGGCGTGGTGCTCCCCGGCCAGCTCCCGGACGATGTCCCCCACAAATGCCTTGGCGTCTCCAAAGAGCATCAAGGTCTTGTCGAGGTAATAGAGTTCGTTATCAATGCCCGCAAAACCGGGGCTCAGGCTGCGCTTGATCACCATGACGGTTCTGGCCTTGTCCACGTCCAGGATCGGCATTCCGTAAATAGGGCTGCTCGGATCGTGGCGCGCCGCCGGATTGGTCACGTCGTTGGCGCCGATCACCAGCGCCACGTCGGCTTGCGGCAGCTCGGGGTTGACAGCCTCCATGTCCAGCAGCTTGTCGTAAGGGATATCCGCTTCGGCCAGTAGCACGTTCATGTG
>JBGPJR010000252.1:0-3459 GCA_041485545.1 Terriglobia bacterium | reverse complement strand
GAGCGACAAGGACAAACAGAAGCAGCGAGAGTCCCTGGAAAAGGAGCTCTCCGGGGCCTACCGGAAATGGCTGCAGGAAGACGTTGGCTACATCATCACCGATGAAGAGCGCAAAGTGTTCCTGAGCCTCCAGAACGATGAGGAGCGGGAGCAGTTCATCGAACAGTTCTGGCTGCGTCGCAGCCCCGACCCCGAAGCACTGGGCAACGATTACAAAGAAGAGCATTACCGGCGAATCGCCTACGCCAACGAGCATTACGCCAGCGGCATTCCGGGCTGGAAGACGGACCGGGGGCGCATCTACATCATGTACGGCCCTCCAGCCGAAATCGAGGCGCACCCTTCGGGCGGACATTACGATCGCCCGGTGGAGGAAGGCGGCGGATCCACTTCCACCTATCCCTTCGAGGTCTGGCGATACCGCTATATTGAAGGCGTGGCGGAGAACGTGGAGCTGGAGTTCGTTGACCCGACGCTGACCGGCGAATATCACCTGACCATGGACCCGGGAGAGAAGGACGCGCTGGCGAAAATTCCGAACGCCGGCCTTTCGACGCTCGAGGAGATGGGCCTTTCCGACCGCGTGGACCGCTTCCAGCGGACGGATGGCACCACCTTGCCGAAGCGGATGATTGACAGCAGCCCAGGCGCCGGGTACGCCACCAGCACGCGGTACGGAGGCGAGTTCGACCGGCTGCAGCTCATGGCCAATATCAACCGCCCCCCGGTCATCAAGTTCAAAGACCTGGAAGAGGCCATCACCACCAACATCCGCTTCAACGTGCTTCCCTTCCAGACGCGCACCGATTACGTCAAGGTGACCAGCGACACGGTGCTGGCAGCGCTGACACTCGGGCTGAAGAACAAAGATCTGACCTTTGGCGAAAGCAATGGCGTGCAGCGGGCGGTGGTGAATATTTTTGGCCGCATTACCACGCTGACCCGCCGCGTGGTGCAGACGTTTGAGGACACCATTACGCTAGATGTTCCCGATTCGCTGTTGGAGCAGTCCCTCGACAAGACTTCCGTGTATTGGAAATCCGTTCCGCTGCGTCCGGGTCTGTATCGCCTCAGCCTGGCGCTCAAGGATGTCAACAGCGGCAACGTGGGGACCCTGGAAGTCCGCATGGAGGTGCCCGAGTTCAGCGAAGACCAGCTCACCACCAGTTCGCTGATTCTTGCAGATCAACTGGAAAAGGTTGCCAGCAAGCGAGTGGGGCTGGGGCAGTTCGTCATCGGTGATTCCAAAGTGCGCCCGGCAGTGAGCGAATTTAGCCGCGACCAGCACCTGGGGATTTATCTTCAGGTCTACAACTTGAAGCCGGACATCAGCGGGCGCAAGCCGGCGGCCACAATTCACTACGCACTGCTGAAGAACAACACGCCGGTTTTTGAAACCGAGGAAAACGCCGCGGATCTGCCGGATGCCTCGCCGAGCCAGGTGAATGTTGAGAAGTTGATGCCTCTCGCGTCGCTGCAACCGGGTAGTTACACAGTGAAAGTAACCGTGACCGATACGATCTCGAAGAAGTCGGTCTCGCCCACCGCAGATTTTACGGTGAAGTAGGGAAATTGCGATGACCAAGCATCCTGCTGGCTGGCTGCCAATTGGCATGATCGGATGGAGTTTGACGTTGCTGGGCCAGAACGTCCCGCTGGTTGCGCCGCTTGCCGGGGCGCAGCCGCACGGCAGCATCGCCGGCCGCGTGTCGCAACACGGCGTAGCCCAGGCGGGAGTTCCGGTGGCTATCCTGCGACAGGACGGACAGTTGCTTCGGAAAGTCTACACCGAGCCGGACGGCCAATTCCGCGTGAGCCAGTTGGCGCCGGGCAGCTATGCTGCCGTGGTGTTAGAACCAAGTTTCCTTCCCTTCTGGAAGAGTGCCATCAACGTCTTGCCCGGTGCGGAAGTACTTCTGGATATTTCACTTCTGTCGCTAGCGGAGTCGGTCCAGATCGGCATCCCGGCTAGCACTCAGCAGGCACAGGAAGATTGGAAGTGGGTGCTGCGCAGCAGCTATCCAACCCGCCCGGTGCTCCGCTTTCAACCCACTCCGATTCCGAATTATCCCCACGCGCCGCGCGATCCCCGAGAGCGAGCCCTGCGCGGAACGGTGCAGCTTGTAGCTGGGAACGAGTCCAGCGGCTTCGGGCAGGACCCCGGTCTGCGCACTTCTTTCGATATGGCTTACGCTTCCCAGGGCACCCAGTGGATGGGTCTTTCGGGTTCCGCCGCATGGGAGAGCGGCACGCCCGCGGCTAGCCAGCGCGCTTCTTGGAACCGGAGGCTGGATAATAAGGGCACTTCCACGCTCTCGCTGACGGTTCGGGAATTGTTTCTTCCGGTTGAGTATTGGGTGAGCAACTCGGCTCTGAGTGCCAGCGCGGATCGCAAAGCCATTTCCGGAACCCTGGGCTATGAGGAAACGAAGGTTCTCACCGAGCGCGTGCAGGTGCAGTATGGAAGCTTGTTCGATGCCCTGAACTTCGCCGGGCACGTGACGCGCTGGAGTCCATTTGCGCGGGTCACCTACACGCCGTCGGAGCCCATGCAGCTCACGCTGGCCTACATCGAGGCAAGCCCTCGGGTCCTGCCTTCCGATGCGAACCCGGAGCATACCGCCGTTGAGCAATGGCTCGCCATCCCACAATTGAGCGCGGGGCCCGATGGCAAGCCGACTCTGGAAACGGGCCGCCATATCGAGGCCAGTTGGGAGGAGTCCTTCGGAGCCCGCTCCCGGATTCAGGGAGCCGTTTTCTACGATGACATTCGGCAAACGGCTCTGTCGCTCGCACACATCAGCTCGGCAGAGCTCTCCCAGCAGTTGTTGCAGGATCCTTTTTCCGACCGCTATTTCCTGAGCGCGAACGACCTCTCCGCTCCGGGCGTGCGCCTTGCCGTCGCAACCAAGCTCTCTCCAGATACCGAAGTGATCGCGGGCTACGGCTACTCGGGGACGATCGAAGCCGATTCCGCACAGATCGCCGTGGCCGACGCAGAATCACTGCGTCGCGCGCTTCGCACGCAGCGGGACCATTCTGTTGTCCTGCGGGTGAACACCCGCGCTCCCTGGACCAAGACTAAAGTTGCCGCGTCCTACCGCTGGCTGCCTCGCAATGCGGCGGCTTTGCCCGATCCCTACGACCGGGGATGGAGCCAGTCGGATCCGTACTTGAATGTTTTCCTTCTGCAACCAATTCCCTCTCCGGATATCCTGCCAGGTCAGTTTCAGGCAGTCGCCGATTTCAATAATCTGCTGGCGCAGGGCTATCTCACCGTCCTTGCGCCCGACGGAACGCGGGGCTACTTATTCCCGGCGGCTCGCTCTTTCCGTGGTGGCGTCAGTTTTGTCTTCTAGTCTGCTGCTCGCAAGGTCTGGCCTCTAACTTCCTGGTTTCCAAGAGAATACTGCAACTTCCAAAATCAATAGAGAAGCTATGGAAATGCGGATCACAACG
>JBGPJR010000251.1:0-3466 GCA_041485545.1 Terriglobia bacterium | reverse complement strand
AGGCGTTTGCGGCATGTTTGTCTCCGGGTCGTTGGTTGCGGCACCTTGAAATCCGAGCGTGAAGAATAGCTGGCGGAGGCTTCTCGCAACTCCCCTTTCGCGGTTCGGAGCTAGGTCGTCAGCTCTGGATGCCGGCGAGGGTCTCCAGTTGCTTGAGCTTCTCGGAGTCGCCCATGGCGATGAGGTAATCGCCGGGAGAGATGCGGTCCTCGGGGCCGGGATTGAAATGGATCTCACCGTTGTGGCGGCGAATGGCCAGGATGATGATGCCCAGGCGCTGGCGCATCTCGGCCTCACCGAGGCTTAGGCCCGAGAGCTTGCAGCCGCCGGCGACCATTACCTCTTCGATCTGTAAGTCCAGGCCGCCGCCGCTGAGCGCCGAGAGTGTGAGGTCCAGGAAGCGCTGGACATTGGGGCGGGTGAGGGTGCGCGCCATGCGCTCGCCGGCGTAGGCGTAGGGCGAAATGACGGCGCTGGCTCCGGCGGTGCGGAGCTTGGATTCGGCGTCCTCCTCGCTGGCGCGGGCGACGATGGTGAGGTTGGGGGCTAAGCCGCGCGCGGTCAGGACGATGTAGACGTTTTGCGCATCGGAGGTCACGGCGCTGGCCAGCCCGCGGGCGTGCTCAATGCGCGCCTGCCGCAGCACCGCCTCTTTGCTGGCATCCCCCACGACCACCGGAATGCCTTCTGTCTGCGCCCATTGGGCGCGCTGCGGATCGTTTTCCACGATCACGATGGGCACGTGCCGCCCTGCCACCTCCAGCGCCAGGCGGCGGCCGACGCGGCCCGCGCCGCAGATGATGATATGGTCTTTCAGTTTGGAGACGTCCTTTTCCATGCGGCGGCGGCCAAAGAAGGAGCCGAGTTCGAATTCTATCATCGCCTTGGTCAGGGTCCCAATGGCGAAGCCGACCACGCCCACACCCAGCAGAATGACAATCGCGTTGAACGCGCGGCCCTGCGGGGAAAGCTGATTGAGCGGGTTCGCGCCGGTGGTGGAGACCGACATCAGCGTCGCGTAGAACGCTTCGAACCAGGAAAAGCCTTCGACAACATGGAAGCCGACGGTGCCGACCCCGAGGAGGCCCAGGACCACCACGAGAATCACTGTGGCGCGGTTCAGCAGTTTCAACGGCTGGCTCACTCGGATTCCGCCTACGTGCCCGCCTCGGCCTGCGCCAGCAGATCTTCGACGATGCCGCAGACGATGTGGCCCACGGTGATGTGCGCTTCCTGAATGCGCTGCGTGTCGCGGGAGGGAATGCGCAGGCACAGGCGCACGAGTTTCGCGAGGTCGCCGCCGGATTCACCCGTCCAGCCGGCGGTGAAGGCGCCGCGGTCGTTGGCGCGCGCGACGGCGCGCAGGACACTCTCCGAGTTGCCGCTGGTGCTGATGGCAATGAGCAGATCGGCAGGGCGGACGAGCGCCTCCACCTGTCGCGCAAACACCTCGTCATACGCCGAGTCGTTGGCCACCGCCGTCAGAATCGAAGCGTTCGTCGTCAGTGCCACGGAGGCCAGCGGCTGGCGCACGCGGCGGAGCCTACCGACCAGTTCCGCGGCCAGGTGCTGGGCGTCCGCCGCGCTGCCGCCGTTGCCGATCCAATAAATGACACCACCGGAGGAGAGCGTTGTGGCGATGCGCTCGGCCAAGTCCGCCATCTGGTCCTTCAGCTCGCGGGAGAATTGTTGTTTGACGCGGCAGCTTTCCGCCAGCTCTTCGTCGATGCGCGCCAAGGTTTGTCTTCGGTCCATTTGTCGCTAGCCCCCGGCTGGGTCACGGGGCGGAAGACGTCCCCGACCGGATGGCATCCACCAGCCGCGAGGTCGAGATGCCCTCCCGCACGGGCACCAGGCGTATCTCCCCGCCGTAGGTTTTCAAAAACTCCGCGCCAACCACCTCGGACTCGCGGTAGTCATCGCCTTTGACCAACACCTGCGGACGAAGGGCGCGCAGCAGTTCCATGGGGTCCGGCTCCTCAAAGACGACCAGATAGTCCACGCTCTCGAGCGCGGCCAGCGCCTCGGAGCGGTCCTGCTGGCCGACGATGGGGCGGCTGTCGCCCTTTAGTGCCCGGACCGAGGCGTCGCTGTTCAGTCCGACGACCAGAACGTCGCCGAACTTCTTGGCCTCGCGCAGCAGGTACATGTGCCCCACGTGCAGCAGATCAAAGCATCCGTTGGTGAAGACGAGTCGCTTGCCCTCACGCTGCAGAGCCTCCGCAATGGCGCTCATCTCCTGCCGCGTGCGGATTTTCGCGGAGGCGGAGGAGTGCCGCGCATCCAGCTCGCGCTCAATTTCGAACGGGTGGACCACGGCTGCGCCCGCTTTGCTCACCGCGACTCCGGCAGCGGTGTTGCCGAGTTGCGCCGCCTCGGCAAGGGAAGCTCCGGCGCAAGCCGCGAGCGCGAAGGAGGCAATGACGGTATCGCCCGCACCGGTTACGTCGAAGATTTCGCGCGCGCTGGTGGGGAAGTGGTGGAACCCGCCCCGGTCAATCAGGCTGAGTCCCTCGGCGCCGCGCGTAATCAGGAGCGCCTTGACGCGCCATTCCGCCAGGCGCTGCTGCACGATGCGCTCCCAGCCGGAATTGTTCTCCATGCCGCTGATCGCAACGCCCAAAGCGGCTTCCGCTTCAGCCGCATTCGGTGTCAGCACGGTCGAGCCGGCGTAACGGGAAAAGTCGCGGTCCTTTGGATCAACGAAGACCGGCCGCCCGGCCTCACGCGCCAGCGCGATCAGCTTCTCAAGCAATGCGGGCGGGACGGCACCTTTCGCATAGTCGGAAACCACGACGCCCTGCACCTGCGGCATCGCGTCCGTGGCAAACCGCAGAACCTGGCGAATCGTCGCGTCCGAAACGGGATGGCGCGACTCCTCATCCAGGCGCAGCACTTGCTGCCCGCCGTACAGGGGTTGGCCGGGGGAAGACCGGCCCGGCTGGACGGCTGCGACGCGCGTCTTCACGGTGGTCTTGCGGTCTGGCTCGCGGATCACGCATAGGTCCCGGCAGCCGGGCGCTGCGCGCAACTGCCGTTCCAGCCGCTCCCCGGCGTCGTCTTCTCCCACTACCGCGGCGCACCAGACCTCCCCGCCGAGGCTCCCGACGTTGCGGACGACGTTGCCCGCGCCGCCCAACTCCTCGCGCGTGTGTTGAACCAGCACCACCGGAGTGGGCGCCTCCGGCGAGATGCGGCTGGCTTCACCATAGATGGTGTGGTCCAGCATGAAATCGCCGACCACCAGCAGGCGCACTCCGGCCATGCGGCGGAGCAGAGCGGCGATGCTGGGGCGTTCCGAAGTCATCCGGGTCTCTGGACGCGGCCTCGATGGAGCCGCGCTCTATACATTTATCAGACAATTGCAAAAACGGGTAGTCATTGCGGAAGCTGGTAGGGGGTTATTTCCCGGGTGCCGACTATGCGGGAGTTGACCGCTCAATAGGGGTACTTTTGACCACTACGT
>JBGPJR010000250.1:0-3469 GCA_041485545.1 Terriglobia bacterium | reverse complement strand
GAGCGCAAGGCCTGAAATCGCTTCCGCACCGCGGCAACGGCGAAGCGGTCAGGGCCACGCTTGGTACTCACTCCTCCAATGTACCAGAAGCACCCGCCTGCCGCCATCATTAGTGACTAAGTTATTTCTGCGCGATTCCTAGAGCCGCTGAAGGTGCGGGCGCGGGCGGTGTCCCGAGTCCCGTTCGATCGCCTCGAAATCGTGCAGGACGGGGTGGTTGTGGCCGATCAGGCGGCGATTCGCGACAGAGAGGCCACGCTGGAACGCGAGATCCCGGTCGAGCAGGGCGGCTGGATTGCGGCGCGCGTCGTTTCCCGCGCCAAAACACACGCCGGCTTCACGCCCTTCGCGCATACCGGCCCCGTGTACTATCGCGTGGCCGGCACGCCCCACCGGCGCGCAGCGGCCGCGGGCGCCTTCATTGATGAGATCGAGGGATCAGTCCGCTTTATTCGAAAGAATTATCGCTTCGCTAGCGAGGCCGACAAAGCAATCGCCGTTGGCCGCTTCGCGCAGGCCCAGCAGGTCTACGCGAAGCTGGCCGAGAACGCTGGTTAGAAAGAACCATCCGCACGACGATGAAGCCCGACAGGAATATCGCCGAGAACCAAAAACGTCAGCCGCGGCGAGATGGAGGCGCCTCAAGGCCCTTCGGTTCGCAAGGTGTATCCGATGCCTCGCGCCGTGTGAAGAAGCTGGCGCTCCTCTGGCTGCGCGATTTTCGCCCGCAAGCCGCGGATGAAGACGTACAGCGTACCCTCGTTAACCTCCGATCCGCCTCCCCATCCTGCTTCCATCAAGACGTCTCGCGGCACAATGCAGCCGGCGCGGCGCATTATTATAGGACTTCCATCAGAGCGTACTCCGTGCGGGTCAGCGCCACGGTACGATCGCCGCGGCGCAGTTCATGGGTACGGTGGTCCAGAGAGAGATCCTCGAACCGGTGCAAGAGTTCGTGCAGGTCCGCTGCGATGACGCTGGCGCTGAATCCGTGGCCCACGGCGTCCGCCAGCACCATTCGAGCATAGCGTTGGTCGCCGCAGGAAAATAGCGCATACAGATCGCCGCCCTGGCGGCCTTCCGATGGCAGGGCGATCACGTCACCCTCCAGGCCAGGCAACTTCACGTGGCGATGCGCCCGCTCATTGCCGGCGTAAAGTTCCACTCAGCCGAAGGGCTGCGCCCCGCCAGCGTCGCAATGGATATCGTGGGTCATCGTGGCCAGATTAACACCCGCGCGGTTCCTGCATCGCCAGAACCCCTGATAAAATTGTTGGTTGCCGGAATGACCGATCACCATGGCCAAACCTGTATTGCTAACGGTGGATGACGATGCTGAGGTGCTGCGCGCCGTGGAGCGTGACTTGCGGCGGCGATATGCCGAGCGCTATAGAGTGCTGCGCGCCGATTCCGGCAACACCGCACTGGAGGCGCTGCGCGGACTAAACAGGCGGAACGATCCGGTAGGGCTGCTTCTGGTGGACCAGCGGATGCCGCACATGACAGGCGTGGAATTTCTAGGCCACGCGATGGCGCTCTATCCGGACGCCAAGCGCGTCCTGCTTACGGCTTACGCGGACACCGACGCCGCGATTCGCGCCATCAACGACGCTAAAATCCATCATTACCTGCTGAAGCCCTGGGACCCTCCGGAGCAGCATCTCTACCCCGTTCTCGACGACCTGTTGGAGGATTGGCAGGCGGCCTTCCGGCCCCCTTTTGAAGGCATCCGCGTGCTGGGCCACCGCTGGTCGCCGCACTCTTACGCCGTTAGGGAGTTCCTGGCGCGCAACCAGATCCCGTACCGATGGCTCGATGTTGAAACGGCGGAGCGGGTCGCGGAAGTGCGCCGGTTGGCCCATTCCGTTGGGGCGGAAACGTCTGCCATGCCGATGGTGGTCTTTCCGGATGGCTCGTCTCTGGCCGATCCCAGCGTGGCGGAACTGGTCGAGAAGCTGGGGCTACGGGTGCGAGCGGAGATGGCGTTTTATGACCTTGCCATCATCGGCGGCGGTCCGGCGGGCCTGGCAGCGGCCGTTTATGGCGCCTCGGAAGGCCTGCGCACGGTGATGATCGAGAGAGAAGCCCCGGGCGGCCAGGCGGGCATGAGCACCCGCATCGAGAACTACCTGGGCTTTCCCTCCGGCTTGAGCGGCGCCGACCTGGCGCGGCGCGCTGTGGCTCAGGCTCGCCGCTTCGGCGTTGAGATTCTCTCGCCGCAGGAGGCCACCGAAGTCAGCGTCAAAGGCCCCTCGCGGATCGTCCAACTGGCTGACGGAAGCGAGCTCGGCTGTAAGGCATTGCTAATTGCGACCGGCGTCTCTTACCGCAGGCTCGGCGTGCCGGGCGCCGAGCGTCTGCTGGGCTCGGGTGTCTACTACGGCTCGGCGACCACAGAAGCGGCGTCGGTCAAGGATGAAGACGTATACATCGTGGGCGGGGCGAACTCCGCCGGCCAGGCGGCAGTCTACCTTTCAAAATTCGCGCGCAAGGTGGTGATGCTGGTGCGCGGCGGCTCGCTCCCCGCTTCGATGTCCCAGTACCTCTGCGACCAGATCCAACAAACACCCAATATCCAGGTGGAGACGCGGGCACGGGTTGTGGAGGTCCACGGAGACCAGCGGCTGGAAGCTGTCTCGATCCATTGCGAGGATAGCGGGCAGACGGAAACACTGCCGGCAACCGCGCTTTTTGTCTTCATTGGCGCGGAGCCCCACACCGATTGGCTGGGGAGCGTGGTGGAGCGGGACGAGCGCGGCTTTATCCTCACCGGACCGGATCTGCTTCGTGACGGCAAGCGCCCCAAGGAGTGGACACCGGACCGTGATCCTTATTTGCCGGAGACCAGCGTTCCCGGGATCTTTGCGGTGGGCGATGTGCGGCACGGCTCGGTGAAGCGCGTCGCGTCGGGGGTGGGCGAGGGAGCGACGGCGGTCCAGTTTATCCATCAGTACCTCAGCACGATGTGATATGGCGGAAAACGTATCCGGGGAGATGAAGAACCGCTTGATGGACGATCTGCGCAAGATTCAGGTCTTCTCAGACCTTCCAGACGATCAACTGGCCTGGCTTGCGGAGCGTTTTGAAGAGGTCCGCCTGGCGCCTGGGGAAGTATTCGCTCGCGAAGGTGAACCGCTGGACCATCTCATCGTGATGCTGGAAGGTGAGGTTCGTTTTCACCGGGAAGAGAGCCCGGCCGTGCCTCTCTTTACCACGTCGGCCGGCCAGATCAGCGGCCTGCTGCCGTATTCGCGGCTGAAGCGCTACCCCGCTACGGGCCGCACCGCGCTGCCCACCCGCCTGTTGCGCCTGCACCGGGATCTGTTCCCTGAGATGCTGCAGCGGATGCCCCAACTCGGCCAGGGCCTGGTGGCCATCATGTCGGACCGCATCCGGGAGTATACGAAAGCGGAACAGCAGCGGGACAAGCTGACGGCGCTGGGCAAGCTGTCGGCAGGCCTCGCCCATG
>JBGPJR010000249.1:0-3495 GCA_041485545.1 Terriglobia bacterium | reverse complement strand
CGATACACCAGGCCCAGCCTGCGGTGCAGTTCCACCCCCTGGAGAGGAATCATCTTGAGGATGCCGGAGCGGATCTCCATCTCGGCATAGGCACGGCTGAGCAGCGAGATGCCCAGACCGGCGCTCACAAACTTCTTAATGCTCTCCACGCTGGCTAGCTCCATGGAAATCTGCAGCTCGTGTTTGTATTTGTGGAAAAGCCGGTCGAGCAGCTCGCGGGTGTGACCGCCTTTCGGAAGGATCAGCGGCTCGGAAACCAAGTCTTCCAGCTTCAGGGAGGAACGTTTCGCGAAGCGGTGTCCGGCCGGAACGACCACCTGCAGATCATCCTCGTAGATGGGAATCACTTTGAGATTCTTCTGCGTGACGGGCAGCGTAACGATCCCCACGTCCACTTGATTTTCCGCGATTTTCTGCAGCACTTTGCGGCTGTAGTTGCGATAAATGCTGATGGCGACCTGGGGATACTTGCGCATGAACTCGGCAAACACCTGCGGCAGTACGTAGACGCAGGTGGCCTCGTTGCTGCCCACGATGAGCTTGCCCGCAGCGGTGCCGTTCGCTTCCCGCACCCGCTGCAGCGTTTCCCGGTGCAGGGCCAGGAGCTTGTCGCCGTACTCCAACAAGACTTCGCCGGAACGGGTAAGAAAAATTTTCCGGCCAAGGCGGTCAAAGAGTCTCTGCCCGCACTCCTGCTCCAGCACGCGGATCTGCGCGCTGATGGCCGGCTGTGTGCGATAGAGCTTTTCCGCCGCACGCGAAAAACTCTGCTGCCGCGCCACTTCGAGAAAAGCGGTGATCTGGTCTAGTTCCATCGCGTGGCGAAGGAGGAACGGCGACCCTCGCTTATCAATAGATAAGCTATGCTTATTGGACCCATAATCAATGATTATACCAGCTTTTCGGCTGGCCTACAGCGGTTTGCACTTCACCGAGGCGGGAGGGGTCTGGGAGCAGCGGAAGCCCTCCGCACGGCCGTTGGTGATAAAGGAGCAGGCGTTTTCGCGGGCGGTCTGCTGCGCGTCCGCCTCACTGGCTCCTTTCACCGTAAGGCACTTCTCGCGGCCCTCGAAGGACATGCAGACCTCGCACTCGGTTTGGTTCAGGTGCAGCGTCTGATAGGCGATGAAGCCAAACAATGCCACGGCGAACAAGATGGCGACGATCGCCGCCGGAGTGAGGAGACGCCTCTTGCGCGCTGGGGTATCCATGCTATTCTGCGGGACGCTCCGATTCTGGCCGGGGACCGGCCTGCTGGACCTTTTAATATAGTGGAAACGCGCGCATTTCTCACTTATTATCGAAATAGATCAGGACGTCTCATCTCCCGGCGGACGATCTGCCGCGGGACGAAAGGGTTAATGTTCCCATGAAAACGAGCAGCCAGGGTCTCCTCCGCAGGAGAGTGTACGCACCGGTCGCGCTGCTGTGCCTCTTGCTGTTGCCCGCCGGGGTGATGGCGCAGGACGTGCAGCTGAATGTGATCGAGCGCAGCTTACGAAACGGGATGAAGGTGCTCATGGTCGAGCGGCATGACAAGCCCACCGTCTCGCTCTATTTGCAATTCAAAGTCGGCGGCGTGGACGATCCCAAGGGCAGAACCGGCATCGCACACATGCTAGAACACATGATGTTCAAGGGCACACAGACCTACGGCACCACCAACTATAAGGCCGAAGTGCCCATCATGACACAGATTGACAAGATCTATGCGCAGCTGGAGGCCGAACTGGCCAAGGAAAGCTCGCCCCTGGAACAAGTGGATGAGAACAAGGTCCGCCAGCTGAGGGAGCAGATGGCCACCTTGCAGAAGGAGGAGGAGAAGTACGTCGTAACCGACGAGCTGTGGCAGACCTACCAGCGGCTGGGCGGCGTGGGCCTCAATGCGTCCACCGGAGACGATACCACGCAGTATTTCGTTTCTCTGCCCTCCAACCAGCTGGAGATCTGGGCCATGCTGGAGTCCGACCGCATCGCCAACCCCGTGTTTCGGGAGTTCTACTCGGAGCGCGACGTGGTGCATGAGGAGCGGCGCATGCGCACGGACAACGAACCGGAAGGACTGCTTTGGGAGAATTTTGCGGCCACGGCGTTTCTGGCGCATCCCTACCGCAACCCGGTGATCGGGTGGGCCGGCGACATTGACCGCCTGCAGCGCGAGGAGGTGCTGCAATACTTCAAGACGTTCTATGCGCCCAACAACTGCATTGCAGCCATCGTGGGGGATATTGATCCGGACAAAACCATGGCGATCCTCGAGAAGTACTTCGGCGTGATCACGACGCGGCCGCAGCCTCAGCGGTACATCACCGAGGAGCCGGAGCAGCAGGGCGAGCGGCGCGTCGTGCTCAAGATGGATGCGCAGCCGCAAGTCTACATCGCCTACCACGCGCCGCGGCTGGGCACCGACGACACCTTCGCGCTGGATGCGCTGGCGCAGCTGCTTTCCGGAGTGACGCGCGGCTCCCGCACCGGCCGTCTCTATAAGAGCCTGGTGCTCGACAAGAAGGTGGCGCTGGCGGTCGATGCGGACTCCTCCACGGAACTCTACCCCAGCTTGTTCGTCATCACCGCCACTCCGGCGCAGGGCAAGACCGCAGCAGAAGTCGAGCAGGCTATCTACGAAGAAATCGATCGGATTCAGAAGGAGCCTCCTACCGACGAGGAGATGACGCGTGTGCGCAATGGCGCCGACGCTTCTTTTATCCGCTCGCTGCGGTCGGACATGGGCGTGGCGCGTAGCATCGCCTACGTGGAATACGTCGCGGGCACCTGGAAGTATTTGCTCACGGAGCGGGAGAAAATGAAGACCGTGACGGCGCCACAGGTGCAAGAGGTGGCCAAGAAATACCTAGCGGAGGAGAACCGCACGGTGGGTGAACTGCAACAGAAGAGTCCCGGCGAAGAAGGCGTCCCAAAGCAGGAATCGAGCGCCGGCGGTCCGTCGGAGGCGCGGCAATGAGACACCAGGCGCTTGGGTTCGCGAGCAGATCTCTAGTTGCGTTCGTGACGACAGTTGTGGCGCTGCTGTTGGCTAGCGCCGCATGGTCGCAGGATGTAGTCCCGGCAGGACCCGTTTCGACGCGCGGGGACAAGCACTCCGAGGGATGGGACAAGGCCATCCGGCTGAAGGGCCCGCCGCTGCCGCCGAAGTTTCCCAAGGTGGGCGAGGGCATCGACCGCGTCGTCCTGGACAACGGAATGATTCTCTACCTGCAGGAGGACCACCGTCTCCCCCTGCTTGACGTCTACGTGCTGGTGCGCTCGGGGACCTACTACGAGACGCCGGAGGATCTTCGCATTGCGGCGCTGGCAGGAGAGCTGCTCCGGCGCGGAGGCACCAAGAACTATCCCCCGGATGCGCTGGAAGAGCGGCTGGACTTCATCGCAGCCACCCTCGATGTTTCCATGCAGACGGAGCAGTGCAGCGTCCGGCTGAACGTGCCCACCAAGGATTCCGAAGAGGGCTTGCGCATCCTGGCCGACGTGCTGCGG
>JBGPJR010000248.1:0-3506 GCA_041485545.1 Terriglobia bacterium | reverse complement strand
GGTTTGAGGAAGACCTACGATGCCGCAGCGCATGGGTAGGAACTATGGAGTGACCCGTGATGAGTGACGATCACGCTTCTAAATAGGTGTCTTGAGTGTGTCTTTCGCATTCCGCCTCACTTCTTGCTCGTCACTGGTTGCTTGCCCTTCACTACAGTCAATAGGCCCAGCGAACCAAGGAAGCCCCCACGGTATAGCCGGCCCCGGCGGCGGCATACAGCACCAGAGAGCCTTTGCGCAGTTTGCCTTGCTGAATGGCGTCGGCCGTGGCCAGGGGGATGGTCGCCGCGGTGGTATTGCCATAGCGATCAATGTTGATGAGGACCTTCTCGCAGCTCATGCCCAGCCGCTCGCGGGTGGCCTCGATGATCCGCCGACTGGCCTGATGCGGAATGAATACGTCCACGTCGGCTGCCGTCAGCCCGTTGCGCTCCAGGATCGCCTGGCAGACCTCGTACATCTTGCGCACGGCGAACTTGAAGACCTGAGGTCCGTCCTGGTGCACGTAGTGGAGCTTTTGCTCCACGGTGGCGACCGTGGAGGGCATGCGGCTCCCGCCGGCCGGCATCCGCAAATACTGCCCGCCGCTGCCGTCAATTTCATGCAGATAGTCCAGCATGCCCTCCGCATCGGATTCGGCGGGCTCCAGCAGCATGGCTCCGGCTCCGTCGCCAAAGATCACGCAAGTGGAGCGATCTTCGTAATTGATGATGCTCGACATCACATCCGCGCCCACCACCAGCACCTTGCTATGCGCGCCGGTGGCGATGAACTGGGCTCCGGTGGCCAGCGCGTAGAGAAACCCCGAGCAGGCCGCCGAAAGATCAAATCCCCAGGCGCCGCGCGCGCCCAGCTTCTCCTGCAGCAGGCAGGCCGTGGAGGGGAAAAACGTGTCGGGTGTGACCGTGGCGACGATGATCGCTTCAATTTCGGTGGGCGCAATGCCGCGCTGGCACAGCACCTTCTTGCAGGCCTCCAGCGCCAGGTCGGAGGTGGCCACGCCCGGGTCCACGATGTGCCGCTCACGGATGCCCACGCGCTGCTGAATCCACTCGTCGGAGGTGTCCACCATCCTTTCCAGGTCCGCGTTGGTCAGCAAGCGGGGAGGGGTATAAGTTCCCAGGGCGGTGATCTTCGCTCGTCTCAAGACAGAACCTCACAACCGGTCCGGTGCGCTGCATCCTTTGGCAACGAGACCGGACGGATTCATTACTCTATTTTTGTTTGTCGCAAAATGCAAGATTGCCGGGCAGGCCGGGGCTCTGTCGCTGGCGTGCCTGCCCCGGCTCAACAGATCGCCAAACCGCGGGGCGCCATGGGTCTGCTGCACGCGTGCATCCGGAGACACGTCCTGACACCAAACTGTAACATTTCGTTGTCCGCCCTTGCGGCACACAGCTATAATGGCCCCGACGTCACTACTAGTTCCCCCGAGGACGGGTTCTTCCGCGCGATGGCAGACGACAACAAGCTTGCCGGGCTGGAGAGGAAAATCAAGGAACTCTCGGTTTTCCACGAGGTCGGCAAAGCGCTCACCTCCACGCTGGACATCAGTGAAGTGCTGCAGACGATCATGGAAAAGATCAGCACCTTCTTCCGTCCGGATACCTGGTCGCTGCTGCTGACGGATGAGAAAACGGGCGAGCTCTATTTTGAAATCGCAACGGGCGAAGGCGCCGAGGCCTTGCGGCAGGTACGCTTGAAGCCGGGGGAAGGCATCGCCGGGTGGGTGACCTCTCACGGCGAACTGCTGGTTGTTCCCAATGTGGCGGCCGATCCGCGCTTTGCTCCGCGGCTCGATGAGATGACCAAGTTCGAGACCCGCTCCGTGGTGTGCGTTCCGGTGCGCGGGCGGGAGAAAATGCTCGGTGTCATCGAGCTCATCAACTACGTGGCGGAGCTGAAACTCAGCGAGGATGACCTGTTTCGCCTGCAAGCCCTGGCCGATTACGCAGCCATCGCCATTGAGAACGCCCGCTACGTGCAGCGCATTCATGAGCTCACCATCACGGACGACTGCACCAAGCTGTACAACAGCCGCCATCTCTACTCCATCCTGGAGGCGGAAGTTTATCGCTCCACGCGGTACCAGTACGAATTCTCCCTGATCTTTATTGACCTGGATTATTTCAAGCGGGTCAACGACCGCTACGGACACCTGGTCGGCTCGCGGTTGCTGAGCGAGCTCGGCAGTCTCATTAAGATCCATTTGCGCCTGATTGACTTCGGTTTCCGCTATGGTGGCGATGAGTTTGTGATCCTGCTGCCGCAGACCCCCAAGCGCAATGCCATCAATGTGGCGCGGCGGCTCCATCAACTGATTGCGCGGCACAGCTTTCTCTCCGAGCAAGGCCTGAATATTTCCATCACGGCCAGCCTGGGCATCGCTTCGTTTCCCGAGGACGCGCAGAACAAAGAAGACCTGATTCGCCTCGCGGACCATGCCATGTACATGGTCAAGGACAACGCGCGCAACAACATTGCTGTGGCCAATCAAGGGCTTCTGGTGCCCTCCCCGTCCACCTCCTCCTCCGCTTAGTACTGCCGCTGCTGGGCTGGTTCGGTTGCGAAAGGCGCGGCGCTCATCTATGCTGTAGCCTCCGATGAAAACCAGATCCAACGCCGAGTGCCCCTTGTGCAACGGGACTGGCTGGCGTCCCGTCGAGAGAGGCGCTGTGCGAGCCGTGGAGGCATGTTCCTGCCAGCAGCCGCCGCGCGACGCTGCTTGGTGGATGGAGCGCGCCCGCGTACCGCGCGGATTTCGGGACAAGGATTTCGATCACTTTGACGACTTGGGGCAGCCGACACTGCAGATGGCGCTGCTCAAGGCGCGCGGCATCGTAGCCAATTATCCCTTAATTGAGAAAGGACTTCTGCTGCTGGGACCGCCCGGTGTCGGCAAGACCCATCTGACGGTGGCGACGTTAAGAGACCTCATGCTGGATAAAGGGGTCGAATGCTTATTCTGCTCTTATCAGGAGCTCTTGCGGGAGATCCGCGATAGCTATAATCCGGTTTCCTTGAGCAGCGAGGCCGCAGTGCTGCGCCCGGTTCTGGAGACGGCCGTGGTCGCGATCGATGACCTCGGCGCGGAACGCGTCTCCGATTGGGTAGAGGACACCGTTACGCATATCCTGAACCACCGCTACAACCACAAGAAGATCACGCTTCTCACTTCCAACTTGCCAGACTCTTCCGAAGAAGTCCCCCAGCGCAGTCCCAGCGGCAAGTACGCCGTGGGAGATACGCTGACTCAGCGCATCGGCCTGCGGGTGCGTTCCCGATTGTATGAGATGTGCGACACCTTCCAAATCGCGGCCGAGGACTTCCGCCAGAAAAGTGATCGGCTGATTATCAAGAAGTGGGGCTAAGGGGTATGGCTCGACAGGCCCAACGGCGGTGTTGAGCTCTCCCTGGATTTCGTACACCGAACCACCTGCGGTGCTGGCGCAACGCTGCTACCGGTTCCGCCGTCTGCAGATTCATCGCGTCCCGGCCCTCTCTGC
>JBGPJR010000247.1:0-3515 GCA_041485545.1 Terriglobia bacterium | reverse complement strand
TGTTGTTGATGGTTTTCAAGGCGCTGTAGAGCGTAGTGGATTTGCCGCTGCCGGTGGGCCCGGTGACCAGAAACATCCCATAAGGGAGCGACGCAAAGTGCTCCATGCGGACCAGCATATTTTCAGGAAAGCCGAGGCGCGTCAGCTCGTAGCGCTCGCCTTCGCTGCGGTCGAGCAGGCGCATGACGATGCTCTCGCCGTGCAGCGTCGGCAATGTCGAGACGCGGAGGTCCACGTCGCGTCCCAAAATCTTCAACTGGATGCGCCCATCCTGCGGCAGCCGCCGCTCGGCGATGTTGAGCCGCGCCATCAGTTTGATGCGCGAGATGACGGCGGCCTGCCACTCGCGCGGCGGCGACTCCACCGCATGCAGCACGCCGTCCAGCCGGTAGCGCGCGCGGAACTCTTTCTCCGCCGGCTCCAGGTGGATGTCGCTGGCGCTGCGCTCCACGGCGCGCGCGATCAGGTGGTTCACCAGACGAATCACCGGAGCCTCGCTGGCCATGTCGCGCAGGTGCTCCAGGTCTTCGGAAACTTCGCCCCCCGGCTCCGTAGCAAGCGACGCGGCCGCATCCGGCTCCGCCTCGGGGTAGTAGCGCTCCAGCGCCGCCAGAATGTCCTGGTCTGAGCCGAGCCGCACGCGCACCTGCTTGTGCGTGAACTGGCGGACTGCGTTGATGGTCTCCGAATCCAATGGATCGGCCATGGCCAGCAGCACGGTGGAGTCCTCCACGCCGAGCGGAACAAAGCGGAACTGGCGCATGAAGCGCAGCGAGATGCCCTCCACCTCCGGGGCCAGCTCGGGGAAATCGCGCGCCGCGACCAGCGGTACTTCCAGCTGCTCCGAGAGCGCTGCCAGCACGTCGCGTGAGGAGAGCAATCCCAACTCCACCAGGATGCGTCCCAGCTTCTCGGGCCGCTCCTTCTGGAATGCCAGCGCCTTGTCGAGCTCTTCCGGCTGGAGCAGGTTGCGCTCCATCAGCATCTCTCCCAGACGCTTGCGCGGACGGATTGCCATCGCGGTTGCCAACTTAGAACTCCAGGAACGTGACTTGCTTGCGGAACTGCTCCACGGTCAGGTTGCGCGCCTTGGCATCGAGCAGCGCGGCGCGGCTCACTTCGACCACCACCTGCGCGGGCAGCCCTTCGGTCCGCTCGGAAGGCATGTTGAACAGATGGACCGCCACGGCCACGTGCTGCTCCGGCGGAATGGCGCTCAGCTCCGTGCCTTGCTCCAGCAACAACTGGCTCACCTGCTCCTTGAGCCGCTGAATGCGCTCCAGCTTGGATTGCCGTGTCTGGCGCAGCTCCTCCTCCGTATAGGGGCGCATATCAAACGGACTGAGCGCGCGCATGACGATCAGATTGGCCTCCATGTGGAAAGCCACGCCGTAGCCGGGCAGGTAGATTCCCTTGACGTCCTGCAGCAAGCCGAAAGGGTCTACAAAGGCGGCCTGCAGGTTGCGGTTGAGGTAATCCGAGAACTGCTGCAACTGGCCGCGCAATGCCGCCAGATCCACGCCCGCCGGCGCAGCGACATCCGCCACGGGCTGTACGGTTGCGCTCGCGTGCAACACGGAACCTGCCTGCGGCGGCGCAGTCTGCGCGCGCGCGCGTTGCGCGCCCCCGAGCGCCGCTACCAGAACCATTCCCATCAGGTGTTTTCTCATGGCTTTCTCCTTCCACCGGAACGGACACGGACTTACCGCGCGGGAAGTTGCAGACCGGCCTGCTGCATCAGCTCGCTGACATACTGCTGGCTCTGCACCTGCTGCTTCCAGATGGTGACCTGCGCAGCCTCGAGCGGCCGCAGACTCTCGGCCATGTCGCGCCAGTCGCGGGCACGCTGCGCCTGGGCCTGCTGCGAGACGTTCTCCACCACCCGCCGCGCTTCGCTCTGCTGTCTCGCTTCGCTCGCGGTCACGGCTTGGGAGATCAGCAACACGATCTCATCTCGGGAGATCGTCTCCGCACTACCCTGCACTGCGGCAACGGGCGTGGCAGGGGTCGCCACGGCGAGCGTGGGCGCTTGAGGCAGTGCTCCAAACGCAATTTGCATCCCCGCATCGCCCATGGAGACGGTCGTCCGGAACAACGCCAGCAATGCGATGGCAAGGCAGGCCAGCCCCGCGGCGGCGAAGGCCACGCGCGCCGGATTACGCCAGAACGCCAGCCAGCGATTGGCCGGCTCGGCCACCAGCCGGATTTTTTGGGGAACCTCTTCCATCGACAAGGCTTCGGACAGCAGGCCCAACGTCTGCCGGAATTTTCCCGCCTCCTCCGAGCACGCCGCGCAGTGCTCCAGGTGTTCCTGGATGTCCGCGCGCTTCTCGGCGGGCACTTCCTCCAGCAAGTAATCCATCAACGCCGGTCGAACTTGTTCGCAATCCATGCCGTACTCCTTCGATGTCATCCCTGGCTGAGCCGCGACCGCAAGGGAGCGGTGGTTCATGCTTTCCCCACGCTCGCCACCGCTTGCTGGCGCGCGCGGCTCAGTGCAGTGGACACATCATGCAAACTCTTGCTTGGGGAATTGACGGCACAGCCTGCGCTAGCGCCGCGCGGCGATGCGCTGCTGCACAACCTGGTCGGCAAGCAGCTCGCGCAGCCGCGCGAATCCCGCATAGATGCGCGACTTCACGGTGCTCAACGGGCAGGAGGTGATCCCGGCAATCTCTTCGAACAGAAAGCCGTGATAGACCTTGAGAAGAATGGCTTCGCGCTGCTCGGGCGCTAGTGAGTCGAGCGCTTTCGAGACGGCCAGCTCCAGCTCGATGCCGAAGACGGGCCGACTCCCGGAGCCGAAGCGGCGAAGCGATGTGCGCGTGTCTTCCCAATCTCGAGGCCCCTCGTTGGGCCAATCGTTCGGCCCGCTGCCGGACCCTGCCTGCCAGAGCGCCTCCTCCGCACTCTCCAGCAGCGGCCGCCGGAGGTGGGAAAAGGCCAGGTTATGGGCGATTCGGAAGAGCCAGTTCGGGAATTTCTCGGCGTCCTGGAGCGTCCCGATGCTTTGATACGCCTTGAGGAACGCCTCCTGGGCCAGATCGAGCGAGTCTTCCCGATACCCCGGCTGGCCGCTCAGCAGGCGCAACAGGTAGTTGTAGAGGCGCTTCTCCCAGCGCGAGACCAGGCAGTTGAAGGCCTCCACATCTCCCTGGCGCGTCCGCGCGACCAGTTGGGCGTCTGACTCAGTCCGAAGGAACAACCATCAGCCCCCGATTAGGAAGACGCCCCAGACTTCCAAAAAGTCTGGACGCCTTGAAATTTCTTTCAACTATAGCACGGGGAGGCAGGCGGGCTGGGGTGCTCCAGGGTGCCTTGTTAGCTTCCCGAGACGCAGGAAGCGCGGAGGAGATGGCTGGGTGAGACTGATTCCCTACTCGTTATGGCACTCGATTAAATTGACAGTCAGATAGATCTGATGTTCATTGTATGGTATTCTGCTGACCTAGTCGAAGAAGTTCCTCTCTTTCTTTTCGTTGCTTTTTTATTTGATGTGGTACGCCTCCTTGGCC
>JBGPJR010000246.1:0-3518 GCA_041485545.1 Terriglobia bacterium | reverse complement strand
ATTGCGCGCGCCTTGGTGACCAATCCCGCGATCCTGCTTGCCGACGAGCCCACCGGGAACCTGGACTCGCGCACCGGCGCCGAGATCATGAAGCTCATCGAGCGGCTGCACGCCGAGGGGCAGACAGTCGTGCTGGTGACGCACGACCACGAGGTGGCCAACCACGCCCACCGGGTATTGCACATTCGCGACGGAAAAGTGGAGAAGGACGAGCGCTTGCGCTAGGACTGCGTCCGTCCCCAGAGGGTCCCCCCAAGGGGGAAGCCCCAAAGCCCGAAACTTTGCGCTCCTCGCCTAGCCGCTCGTCGCGGCCGCATCAGACCGGGACCGCGCGGCCTGGACCAGCTCGGCGAACAGCCGTGCCGAGAGCGGCTCCTTCTGCCAAATGCGCTCCGGGTGCCATTCGACGCCGATGACCCAGTGGTCGGGCCAGCCTCCTTCGACGGCTTCGATCACGCCATCGGGCGCTTTCGCGACCACGCGCAGCCCACGCCCCGGCCGGTCCACGGCCTGGTGATGGGTGCTGTTAACGCGAACCTGCGGGACGCCGCCGGCCCAGGCGGCAAGGTGCGAACCGGGCTCGATCTGCGCGACGTGCTGGGCGTTAGCCCCCTGGTGTTCGAGCGCGCCGCCGACCGCTGCGGGAATGTGCTGGATGAGCGTGCCGCCGAGATACACGTTGAGCGACTGCATCCCGTAACAGATGCCCAGCACCGGTTTCTTCTCGTGGAAGGCGTGCTCCAGAATCTGGAAGTCGGTTGCATCGCGCTCTGGATGGATTCTTGTCACATGGGGATCACGCGGCTGGCCGTAGCGCTCCGGGTCCACGTCGCTATAGCTGCCGGTGAGTATCACGGCGTCGACGCGAGCCGCCACCTCCGCCGCGGTGCCGGAGACCAGCGGGATCATCACCGGCACGCCGCCCGCGGCCGCCACCGCGTGCGCGTAATCGCCGGGGAGGTAAAACCATTGCTTCTCATCATCCCAGCGGCAGGTCAGGCCGATGAGCGGCTTTGTCGCCGGTGTGGAGGGTCTAGCGCTCATGGCTCGTAAAGGTTAGGGCGATGCGACGCGCGGCAAAGAAATGGGGATCAGTTCCTCGGCAACGCCGAGAGATCGACGCGGAAATCGGCTACGAGTGGCAAATGATCGGAGGCAACCATTGAGATACGGTTTCGGAACAGCATCAGCGTCTCCAAGCGGAGTACCGGATCAAAGTAGATGTGATCCAGGTGCAGGAACGGCAAGAACCCAGGATAGGTCCGCGACCGCTCCACGTGGGCCCGCACATTGGCGGCCTCAAAGTGCGCCTGCAGCATCCGCGAGACATCTCCCCGAATCCATTCGTTAAAGTCCCCCAGCACGATCCGGGGGCCGCGCCGGTCGGCCGGTTCCAGGATACTCGCTTTCGAGAGGTGGCGCGCCTGGTGGCGGCGCTCCAAATAGCCGGTGCCCAGATGCAGGTTGAAGATGTGCAGAATGCCGGCATCCAATTGCAGGTCCGCCCGCAGGCATCCGCGGGGCCCCCGAATGGGAGCGGTAATGTCGAAATTGCGGCTGGCACGGATGGGGAAGCGCGTCAGCAGAAGATTTCCGTAGTGCCCGCCCTTGATCCAGCGAGTGTAGCCAAAGGCGGATTCCAAGCCCAGCTCTTCGGAGAAAAACCGGCATTGGTCATCGCGCCGGAAACCGCCTCCCACACTGAGCACTTCCTGGAGGGCGATGATGTCCGCATCGATCTCGCGGAGCACCTCGAGGATCCGCTCGGGACGCACGCGGCGGTCCATCCCCCGACATTTGTGAACGTTATAGGTGACGACACGTATCGTTTTCAAGATAGGAGATTCATGCACGGCCTGTAGTCTACCGCAGGTTGCTTCCCTCTGCCAACCCCAGAGTGGGGGTGCACGAAGAGCGTCCCGGCCGCCAGTTTGCGGAGCCCGTCCGGCTGTGGGGCCTTTGCCCGGAAGCGCGTGGGAAGGTAATATGATGAATCCGGTTTTTACCGGCGGAGGGTTAACATGGCGCAGGAAGAGATCAGGCGGCAGTTTGTAAACTTCACGTTTTTCAAGGCCGACCCGGCCTGGCGGCGGCTGCCGCCCAAGGACCGCGAGCGCGGCAAGGTGCAGTTCTGCCAGGTAGCCACCGAGTGGGGGCACTCGGGGAGGATGAACGTGCTGGCGTACACCACCGTGGCCATGCGGCCGGATACGGACTTCATGCTGTGGCGGGTCTGCTACGAGCTGGAGCACCTGCAGGAGATGACCACGGCGCTGCTGGTGACCGAGCTCGGCCAGTACCTGACCACGCCGCACTCGTTTCTGGCCATGACCAAGCGCTCCACCTACATCATCGAGCACGAGCACGAGGGACAGGTGGACTCGCGCGGCGCCATCCGGCCGGGCCAGTACAAGTATCTGTTCGTCTATCCCTTTGTGAAGACCCGCGACTGGTACCTGCTGCGCATGCCGGCGCGCCAGGGCCTGATGAACGACCACATCGCGGTCGGCCACAAGTATCCCTCGGTCAAGTTGAACACCACGTACTCATTTGGCCTCGATGACCAGGACTTCGTGGTGGCGTTTGAGAGCGACAACCCCGGAGATTTCCTCGACCTGGTGATGGAGCTGCGCGAAACCGACGCCAGCAAATACACCGTGCGTGATACGCCCATCTTCACCTGCATCCTCAAGGACGCTAAGGCCGCGCTCGACACGCTGGGATAAGCGAGGAAAGCGCGAATGGTTGCAAAGAAGACCGCGGTGCGAGTTGTGGCGAGGAAGGGAAGAAGCCCCGCACCAGCGAAGGCGTCGCGCACCGATCCGAAACGGACGAAAGAAATTCTGCGACGGCTGGAGCAGGCCTACCCGGACGCCAAGTGCGCTCTGACGCACTCCAATCCCTTCCAATTGCTGGTCTCGACGATCCTCTCCGCGCAATGCACCGACGAGCGCGTGAATATGGTCACGCCGGGCTTGTTCAAGAAGTATCCCACCCCCCGAGATTTCGCCGCGCTGCGCCCGGAGGTGCTGGAAGCGGAAATACGCTCCACGGGCTTTTTCCGCAATAAAACCAAGTCTATCCTCGGCGCGTCGCAGAAGATCGTGAAAGAATTCGGCGGCAAGGTTCCGCAGACGATGGAAGAGCTGCTCACGCTGCCCGGCGTGGCGCGCAAGACCGCCAACGTGGTGCTCGGCACAGCCTTCGGCAAGGGGGAGGGAATCGTCGTCGACACGCACGTCACGCGCCTCGCGCGGCGGCTGGACCTGACCAAGGAAGAGAATCCCGAGAAGATCGAGCGCGACCTAATGAAGATTATTCCTCAAGATAAGTGGATTGACTTCGCACACCAACTGATCTTCCACGGCCGGCGCTGCTGCACCGCGCGCAAGCCCAACTGCTCCGCCTGTCCGGTGGAAGACCTCTGCTACTCCGCTGACAAAACAGTGTAGAGGAGTCAGCGAAGGGGACGGAGCAATTTAGGATCTGCCCAAGGATGGCAGGGCAGATCCTTCATT
>JBGPJR010000245.1:0-3521 GCA_041485545.1 Terriglobia bacterium | reverse complement strand
GCTCCGAGTGACCTGGGCAAGGTAATTGGCAAGCAGGGACGCACGGCCCGCTCCATCCGGACCATTCTGGGCGCCGCCGGCATGAAGCTGAAGCGGCGGTTCACGCTGGAGATTCTGGAGTAAGGGGCCCGCCGTTGCCCGAGGCGCCGGAAACAGAATGGGTGAGTGTGGCCCGTATCACGGGCACGCACGGGAGGCGCGGCGAGGTGGCGGCCGAACTGCTCACGGATTTTCCTGAGCGTTTCCAGTCCGGGGGTGAGTTTTGGATTACCGGCGCAGGACCACCGCGGCACTGCGAGCTGGAATCGCACGCCTTCCACAAAGGGCGGGTCCTGCTCAAGTTCCGGGGCGTTGACAGCATCTCGCAGGCGGAGGAATTGCGCGCCGGACTGGTACAGGTCCCCCGCTCCCGGCGCCACCCCTTGCCGCCCCGCAGCGTCTACGTCGCCGACCTGATCGGATGCGCGGTGCTGGAGGGAGAGCGCCTGCTTGGAACGGTGACGGGCTGGGAAGAAACCGGCGCAGTTCCTCTGCTGCAAGTTCGCTCTTCGCAGGGCGAGATTCTCATCCCATTCGCCGAAGAGATTTGCGGCCTGCCGGATCTGGAGAGAAAGGAAATCCGCGTGCGGTTGCCGGAAGGACTCGCGGAGTTGAATCCGCCAGCCAAGGCGAAGCGAGCTGGCCGGCAGCGCTCACGCGCGAAGCGATGACGATTGAGATCGTCACGATCTTTCCGGAGTTTTTCCGCGGACCTTTCGAGCACGGCATTCTCCGGCGGGCGCAGCAGGCGGGCCTGCTGGAGTTGCGCGTCCACGATCTGCGGCAGTTTGCAGATGACCGTCACCGCACGGTGGATGACCGCCCCTTCGGCGGCGACGAAGGGATGGTGCTGAAGCCGGAACCACTCTTCCGCGCGGTGGAGCACCTGCAGGGGACAGCAGGCCCCGGACGTGTTATCCTGCTCTCTGCCCAAGGTCGGGTGTTTCGCCAGCCCGTGGCGGACCGGCTGGCGCACGAACCACGGCTGATCCTATTGTGCGGCCGCTATGAAGGCGTGGACGAGCGAGTGGCCGACTTTCTGGCCGTGGACGAGATTTCGATCGGCGACTACGTGATCTCAGGGGGCGAACTGGCAGCTGCGGTGGTAACGGACGCGGTGGCGCGGCTGCTGCCCGGCGCACTGGGGAATGAGGCTTCTGCTGTCCGCGAGTCGTTTGCGGCAGCGGGAGATTCGACGCGGCCCGGTTTGCTGGATTGCCCGCATTACACACGGCCAGCGCGCTTCCGGGAAATGGATGTTCCTGAGGCTCTGCTGTCGGGAGATCACCAGCGGATCGCGGAATGGCGCCGCCGCATGGCGCTGCGGAAAACTTGGAAGAACCGGCCGGATCTGCTGGCCGGGGTCAGCCTGGATGCGAAGCAGCAGCAGTGGCTGGCGGAACTCGAAAAGGAAGAAGTCCCATGAATACCTTTGAAAAGGCCACCAAACTGGAGCCGCGCAAGGAGTTTGCGGAGTTCCGTCCGGGCGACACCGTACGGGTACACGTCAAGATCCGCGAGGGAGAAAAGGAGCGCCTGCAAGCGTTCGAGGGCATTGTCATCGCCTGCAAAAACTCCGGCCCCAGCGCCAGCTTCACGGTTCGCAAGATCAGTTTTGGCCAGGGAGTGGAGCGGATTTTCCCGGTTCATTCACCAGCCATTGACAAAGTGGAATTGTTGCGGCGCGGCAGCGTGCGCCGCGCCAAGCTGTACTACCTGCGGAAGCTGCGCGGCAAGGCCGCCCGCATCCGCGAAAAGGTCTAAGCGGAGCAGGCCCGGCTCCTCATTTTTCCGTCTCGTCGCAGGGACTCGCGATCGTTGTTCGGTGTTGCACTCCATCGGCGTGGCGCCAGCCGCGCCAAGGGCGGACGGTCCGGCCATGGGCTCTCAGCCAGAGCGAACCTCGCCGCTGCTTTCTCCCACCTGGGGCAAGTTCTACCCCCCGCGCCGCTGCAGCAGCTGGTTTGAACGGCGAGCCGAACGGCAAGGATACACGCGCATCGCAGGCGTGGATGAGGTCGGACGCGGCGCGCTGTTCGGTCCCGTGTTCGCTGCAGCCGTAATTTTAGATTTTCGCAGGCGCATCCGGGGGCTCCGAGATAGCAAGGTCCTTACCGCGGAGAAGCGCGAACGCCTGGCTGTGGAGATTCGCCGGCACGCGCTGGCCTGGTCGGTGGCCAGCGTGGAGGCGGAGGAGATCGACCGCATCAATATCTACCAGGCCTCCCGCCTGGCCATGCGCAAGGCGCTACTGCGATTGCAGCCCGCCGCGCAGTTCGCCTTAATAGATGCTTTACGCGTCGACCTGGATTTGCCCCAGCTCCCCATCATTGACGGCGACGCCCTCAGCGTTTCCATCGCTGCGGCTTCCATTCTGGCTAAAGTGGAGCGGGACGCGCTGATGCGGCAATGGGACCGCATCTATCCCGAGTATCTGCTGGCCAGCAACAAAGGGTATGCCACGCCGGCGCACAAGGAGACGCTCCAGCGGCTGGGTCCCACGCCGTTGCACCGGCGCTCCTATCTGCCCGTCGCCCAAGCGGTGCCTAAACCGGCTGGGGTTTCCGGCTCACTGTTCGGCGCGATTCGGTGACGGCTGCCCTTCGACCCGCCGCGAAGAGAAATTAATTGGAGTGGAAAACGGCTCAGGAAGCGGACGCGCCGCACAACTCTCCTGCTAAGTGCTTGGCGCTTCCCACCAGCGGTAGGATGCTGATCGACTCTTCCAGCGTGGCCTTGGAGTTCCGGACCAACATCAGGGCGCAAAACAGCATGACATACGAAGCACGCTCATCCCCGATCATCGTTGTCTCCGATCCGGGGGGTTTTCGTGTTCAAAATGCCCATGACAATCTTTCAGTCCTCAACTAGCGCTCTACTGTATAGTGTGCCGCGAGCCCAACGCAATAGGACTACTGAGGCGCCTTCCTGTAGGACCCCCTGGTACTCATTCAAGAGATGGCCTATATTCCCAACACGCAGCGGCTTGAAAAGTTGTGATGCCTTAGACGGCGTTCGGCACCGGGCGGGTAGCGTCCTAATTTTTCAGCAACGCAGATTTAGGACAGTACCCGCCGCGCGCGCCCGCCTTGCATCTTGTGCTGGGAAGTCGGTACAATGAAGCGGCTTCCTAAGGAATGATGCAAGTCTTTGGCTCCAGGCTCCGGCGCCGCATTTGGCAGCCTCTGTTGCTGATTTTGGCGGCCGCGGTTGCTACTCCCCTAGTCTTTTCCTTGCTTCTGCCTCCGACCGCGCATCTGCTGTGGCTCTACGCTGTGGTGCTGATGCTGCTGGTGATCTCAGCGGGCATGCTGCTTACCCGCATGATTGTCTCTCCGGTGGTGAAACTGGCGAGCCTGGCCGAACAACTCGCTCCCGGTCTGCTGCAGAAAGCTGCTGCGGAGTCCGATGAGATTTCCGCGCTCACCGAGGCCGTGACGACCATCACGACCGAAATGAAGGACAAGGAGCAGACCTGGATG
>JBGPJR010000244.1:0-3523 GCA_041485545.1 Terriglobia bacterium | reverse complement strand
GAGGGCAACGGCGCGTCGCTCTGCAACTCCCGGTACGGGTCCGCGTCAACTCGCTGGGCACTCAATTCGAAGAGACCGCGCGAACGCTCAACGTCTGCCGCAACGGCATCTACTTTCAGACCGAGCGCCCGTACGTCAAGGGGCTTCCAACCCATGTAGCCCTGAACTATTCGGCGCGCGACACCGGCCCGGTCGCGGAACAGAGGGGCACGGTCGTTCGCGTGGACAGCATCGCCGGTTCGCCTGCCTGGGCGGTGGCGATTCAATTGCACTGAGCCAGCGCGGTTCGCCTTCCGGAACCGCTCCGCACTCAACCCCAGGGCGTTTGGGCGGACCCAAGACCGGCGATGGTCAGCCGCAAGGGTCACCTTCCCTGTTCCAAACCAAGCAACCGATTGCCGCTGGTCTTCCGACGGCCTAAGATGGGAAAGATGCGTCCGTTAACTTCCAACCTGCTGGCGGCCATCTTGGGGCTCGGAGGCCTTTTTGTTGTCTGGAGTCCGAGCGGTCTCGCGCAGGTTGCCGGCTCAGCCAGCCAAACCACACAAACCCGTGGCGCCCCGTTTGATCTGGAGCCGCAGGTGGAGCATGCCACCTTTGATCTGCGTCGTCCCTCGCTCCACACCCTTTACGACGCGATTGCCGAAGCCTACGGCGTTCAGCTTGTATACGACCCGGAATTGAATGATCTTTCTCTCTCAAGCGACTTTCGCATCCAGGACGCCACGTGGAAGGAGGCCCTGGAGGCCGCCGGAAGCATTTCGGACACGTTTGTGGTTGCGCTCGATCGCCGGCGGGGGTTAGTTGCTCCCGACACTCCCGACAAACGGGTCGAGTACGAGCGAGAGCTTGCCCACTCGTTTCGACTCGACGATGTGGTCACCCCGCAGCAGTTGACGGAAATCAGCACGGCGCTGCGAACCATGGTGGATTTGCGCCGGGTATCCGACGACCCCAGCACGAACTCGATTACTGTCGTCGGCCGCACGCACCAAATTGCTGTTGCCGACGAGTTGCTTCGTTCACTGCAGAAGCCCGCCAGCGAGGTCATGCTGGAGACGGATGTTTGGGAAATTAGCACCCGCCGCGCAAGAGAAATCGGACTGATTCCTCCGCAATCGTTTCAACTGCTGTTCACGCCAGCCGCGGGTGCTGCCGGCATTCCGCTGCCCAGTTTGGACCAAGCCAGGTCTTTCTATGGCGTCTCGTTTGCCGGCTTGACAGCGCTCTTGAATTCTTCCTCTTCCTTAGTGCGCTCTCATCAGGTTATGCACCTGCGTGCCTCCGATGCTCAGACGGCCCGGCTCCTGATCGGTGAAAAGTATCCCGTCATCACCTCCCTGCTCTCCTCGACCATCCAATCGGGTAATACGCCGCCAACCGCGGCAGCGTTGGCTGCCCAGGGATTCATTCCGGGGATCCAATATTACGACTTGGGCGTGATCTTGGAAGCCACCCCATTTCTGCACGCGAATCGCGAACTGACGTTGCAACTGGATTTCGAGATCACCGGCCTAGGACCCCTCGGCGACAGCGGCCAGCCAAGCTTTACCAATCGCCACGTAACCGGACAGGTGCGGCTCCGAGACGGTGAAGCGTTTCTGGTCAGTGGGCTGCTCAGTTCGTCCGACCAGCGAGCCCTCACCGGCTATCCAGGAGTATCGCACCTGCCCCTAATCGGTTGGCTCTTTGGAGGCCGCAGCCGGCAACCGGAGGAGACCGAACTGCTCATCCTGATCCGGCCTCGCACCATCCGCCCCGATGCCTCGGAGGAGTTCGCTTCGCGAACCATCTTCTTCGGAAAGGAACTCACGGGCCTGCCGGCTGCACCTGCCCAGCCGGCAGCACCGCCGCAACCAGGCGCGCCACTGCAACCGCCCCAGCCCGGTGCTCCACCTCAACCGGGCGTGCCACCGCAGCCGGGTGCCGTCCCACAACCCGTTCCCCAACCCGGAGCGCCTCTGACGCCGGGACAGCAGCCAACTCCTCAACCCGGTGTTCAGCCGCAACCAGCCGTCCCGTTTCCGGGGTTCCCTCCGGGAGTCTTTCCACAGGGTGTCGTGCCACAGCAACAGCCACAGCCTCAACCCGAGCAGTCGACTCCTTCACCCGACGAGCCCTAACAGACCAGCCTGAGCCCCTGGCAGCACCGGTATGCCGGCGCGTTACAATAATGCGTGTGCTGTACGATTTCGCCGCTGACCTGACAGCCTTGTTACATTTCGGCTTTCTCGCGTTTGTTGTCCTGGGGGCCTTGCTGGGACGCCGCAGTGGCCAGTGGCGTGTGATTCACTTGGCGGCAATGGCTTACGGTGTTCTGGTGGAAGTATTCTACTGGTACTGCCCCCTGACGTATCTGGAGCAGTTCCTGCGGAAGCGGTCCGGACGAGGCTTCTACGAGGAGCCCTTCATTGCACATTATCTCAATCGCATCATCTACTTAGAGGTTCCCCAATGGAGCCTGATCGTGGCCGCCCTGCTAGTCCTGACGGGCAATCTTTGGCTGTACGCATATTGGGCCTACCGGAGCAAGGGGACGGGCCCGTCAGCCCAGGGATGAAGGCCGAGCCACGATTTTTCTTGACACTTCCGAGCTGCCGTCGGTAACATTTATGCGTTGATTTGATTCAGTCCCCTGAATCTTATCCAGAGTGGCCGAGGGTACAGGCCCGAGGAAGCCACGACAACCGGCTCTAGAGTAAGCGCTGGAGGCCGGTGCCAATTCCTGCCCCGTTGGGGGAGAGATGAGAGAGGGGGAAGCGGTGCTCTTTCCAATCACCTCTTCCCGCCGGAAGGGGTTTTCAAGTTTATGGAGTCATTTGTTGCTGGCTTGCGCTGCCGCGAGTGCGGCAAGACTTACCCGGTAACGCCCCGCGTGGTGTGCGACTGCCTGGCCCCGCTCGAAGTGATGTACGACGTGGAAGGCTGGAAGAGGGCGCTTTCGCGCGAGAAGATTGCCCGCCGTGCGCCAACGATGTGGCGCTACCGCGAACTGCTGCCCCTGGACAAAGACCCCACCGTCAGCCTTTCGGTCGGCTTTACGCCCTTGGTTCCAGCCCCTCGGTTGGCCAAGACGCTGGGCTGTCGCAAGCTGTGGATCAAGAACGACGCCGTCAATAGTCCGACCCTTTCCTTCAAAGACCGCGTGGTCGCCGTAGCGATCAACAAGGCGATCGAGTTCGGATTCAAGATCATCGCCTGCGCTTCCACGGGCAACCTGGCCAACGCAGTCGCCGCGCACGCCGCCGCCGCTGGCCTGGAATCCTACGTTTTCATTCCCGACGATCTGGAGGAAGCCAAGGTTCTGGGCTCGGCCGTGTACGGGTCCAAGCTGATCAAGATTCGCGGCAACTACGACCAAGTCAACCGGCTCTGTTCGCAGATCGCAGGGGAGTACGGCTGGGGCTTCGTCAACGTGAATCTGCGCGCCTTCTATGCGGAGGGGTCCAAAACGTTCGCCTATGAAGTGGCCGAGCAGCTGGGCTGGCGGCTGCCGGACGCCATCGTGGTGCCGATAGCCAGT
>JBGPJR010000243.1:0-3527 GCA_041485545.1 Terriglobia bacterium | reverse complement strand
GACCGCATTGAGGTCGGCTATGGTCTGGAGCCCATCATCACAGACGGCCGCGCGGGGAGCATCCTCCGCGCCATGGCGCCCTATCTGCGCAACGCCGACTACGACGGCGCGCTGTGGCTTGGCGCGACTTCCATTGCTCAGCCCATTGCCGCCGAGTTTGGAGTAACGCTTGCCAGCCTCGCCGCGCGTGCCCCGGCCCGCCTGCCGCCGGAGGAAAACGGCGGGACCGCCATTTCCATGCTGTTTTGGATTCTCTGGGGCATTTTCTTTTTGGGGCCCCTTTCCCTACTTTTTCTGCCCCGCCGGTGGCGGCGAACGCTGTTCCGCGGAGGGTACTATGGAGGTGCGGGCCCGTGGGGCGGCTGGAGCGGGGGCGGTTTTGGAGGAGGAGGAGGCAGTTTCGGAGGATTTGGTGGAGGCAGTTTTGGCGGCGGTGGAACCTCCGGTCGCTGGTAGGGACTGCGTCCACCTTTGCGCTCGGCCCTTGACCGGGCCTCGCGATCTCCGACATGCGGTCACCGTGAGCCGGGCGTCGCGGTGCTGCGGTCCCTCCGACACGCGGGCGAGAGGAACAGAACGATGGAAAAATTACTGAACGAACTGGTCAAGCGGTTGCAGGAGGCGTACGGAGAGGACCTCATCAGCATCGTCCTGTACGGCTCGGCGGCGGGCGGTGACTATCACGAGAAATTTTCCGATCTGAACGTCTTGTGCGTTCTGCGCGTCGTAGGTGTGCCCGAGCTCCGCAAAACGGGGCCGGCCGTGAAGTGGTGGCTGGACAAGAAGCAGCCGGTGCCATTGCTCCTCTCGGTGGAGGAAATCGAGAACGCCCATGACGCCTTCCCCATCGAGTTCCTCGACATCCAGCAGAACCACCGCATGCTGTTTGGGAAAGATGTGGTATCGGGAATTCGGGTCAGCACGCTGCATCACCGCCAGCAAGTGGAGCGGGAGCTGCGTGCCGGCTTGCTACGTCTGCGATCGCGCTATCTGGCCGTGCTGCGTCATGAAAAGGAAGTGGTGGAGCTCATGGCCCGCTCGCTGGCATCGTTTGCCACGCTGGCCCGCCACGCGCTGATCCTGGCCGGGGAACCGGCGCCGGTTCGCAAGCGCGAAATTATTGCAGCGGCCAGCAAGCGCTTCCATCTGCATCCGCTGCCCTTCGAAACGCTGCTCGGAATTCGCGAAGGCACGAAAAAGGTTTCCGGCGAACCGGTGCACGCGCTGTTCGCTTCCTATCTGGAACAGATCACCCGTCTGGCAGAGGCGGTGGACAAGCTGTAGGAACTCCCTGACCGCGCCCGTCAGTCCCGAGCGGCAGCCTTCTCTCCCTGGATGTCCTGCATATCGCTGCGCAGCCCTTCAATGAAACCGAAAATCTCCCCGTGCGAGCCCACCAACTGCCATTCGGGCGGATGTGTCCCCGGCGCCAGAATCTGGTAAGCGTCCAGAACTTCCCTTTGTCCCGGCAAGCGGGTTAGTCCCCAGAGCAGGAAAACCGCGCCCAGTGCCAAGCCGGGCAAAGCCAGCATCCAGTTGGAAAGGGCCAGCCCGCCGAACAGCGCCAGCAGCGCCACCCCCGCGTAGAGGCCGGGTCGCGCCAGTGGCGAGCGGTGCACGCGCTCCACCGTGGTCTTCTCGATTCCGGTGATCTGCGATACTGGAAGCGTATTCCCCGCCGCGGGGTCTTCCAGTGGCGTGGTCCGCGTGATCACTCCCTCCAGCAGCACCCAGCGCACGCTGTTGTGATCCAAACAAAACTTCGCCTGCCGACTGCCCATGGTGTCCGACTCCTTCCCGGTCTCTTGCCCACTCATTATACTGGGCCGGAGCCCGCCTCCCCAAACTCGCGTTGATCCGGAGTCTCGGCACGGCTATGCTACTGGGACGAACTGCTGGCGCGCGGCGGAAGGCTGGTTATGAAATTGTCGGAACTGCAAGACAAGTCCATCCTGATTCTCGGCTTCGGCGCCGAAGGCCAAAGCAGCCTGCGCTTTCTGCGTGCCGCATTCCCGGACAAAACCATCGGTGTGGCCGACCAGCTCGCGTTCGAGAAGCTGAGCGCTCCGGCGCAGGAATTGTTGCGTAGGGACAACCCTCTTCGACTGCACCTGGGCGCCGATTACCTCGCTAGTCTTGGCGCCTACGACGTCATCGTCAAGTCGCCCGGCATCCCCGCCATCCGGCCCGAATACCAGCAGGCCGCGCAGTCTGGCAAGCGCATCACTTCGCAGACCGCTCTGTTCTTCGCCAATTTCGCCGGAATGATCGTGGGCGTCACCGGAACCAAAGGTAAGAGCACCACGGCGTCGCTGATCCACGCCATCTTGCAGCGGAGCTCCCCCGACGCGCACCTCATCGGTAACATCGGCGTACCGGCACTGGATTTTCTGCCGCAGCTGGGGCCGCGCTCGCTGGTGGTTTACGAACTTTCCAGCCACCAACTCGAAGGTCTGCGGCAGAGCCCGCACATCGCCGTGCTGCTCAACATCGTGCCGGAGCACTTGGACTATTACGAAACCTTTGAGCAATATGTGGAGGCCAAGGCCAATATCACGCGCTTCCAAACCGCCGAGGACTTCCTCGTCTACGACGCGGACCACGAGCTTCCATCTCGCATCGCCGCAAGCTCTGCGGCCCGCAAGATTCCCTGCTCTATCGACGCGCCCCATCTGGAGGGATGCTTTCTTCACGGCGGACAGGTATTCTTTCGGACGGAATGGCATGAGCAGGAAGCCGTGGTTGCCGTGGACGACGTGCCTCTGCGCGGCAGGTTCAACCTCATCAATGTAGCGGCAGCGGTTGCGGTGGCGAAACTGCTGGGCGTGCCTACAAAGGACGTTGCGGAGGCGGTCCGCCGTTTCAAGCCGCTGGAGCACCGACTGGAACCAGTGGGGACATTCGGCGGGATCACGTACTACAACGACTCCATTGCGACCGTGCCGGAGGCAACCATCGCCGCCCTCGACACTCTAGTCCGAGAGGTCGAAACGGTTCTGCTGGGCGGCACCGACCGCGGCCTGGATTTCAGCGGCCTCGCGAAGAAGCTGTTGCATAGCGAAGTGAAGACGCTGATTCTGTTTCCGACCACCGGCGGGCGCATCTGGCAGGCCGTCTGCGAGCAGGACCCCACGGCTCCGTCCCGCTTGCTGCATTTCTTCGTCGAGAGCATGGAGGAGGCCGTCCGGCTGGCCCGGCAGCACACCGCGGCTGGCGGGACCTGCCTGCTCTCTCCAGCCTCGCCCAGTTTTGGCCTGTTCCGCGACTACCGCGACCGCGGCGAGCGCTTCAAACAGTTGGTGCAGCAAGATCAGTAACCCGCAGTCCCCGCTTGCTTAGGCGCGCGGCTCCGACTATTCTGACTCCTGGCCTTCGCCATCATGCCACTGCTGCATCAATCCCCGGACGCTGAAGAGCGCGCTCGCCGCGTCGAGCTGATCCTGATGGACGTCGATGGCGTGCTGACCGACGGCGGCATCATTCTGTTGCCGGATGGCCCGGGCAGTGTTCAGGAGGTGAAAATCTTC
>JBGPJR010000242.1:0-3530 GCA_041485545.1 Terriglobia bacterium | reverse complement strand
CTATGCCCGCTATCTCAAGGGCGGGGAGAAGACCATCCCACTCGAAGACGTAATGAAACGCCTTGGCATGGAAAATGACCTGGAAGGTTGAATTCCTTGCACAGGCTTCAAGGGATGTGGAGAAACTGGACCGTCAGGTGGCGCGGCGTATCACGCGGTTCCTGTTCGAACGAGTCGCTCGGCTGGACGACCCGCGCAGCATCGGCCAGGCATTACGCGGCCCGCGCTTCGGGGAATTGTGGAAATATCGCGTCGGGGACTACCGCGTAATTTGCAGAATTGAAGACGACCGTTTGCTCGTCCTGGTCCTGCGCCTCGGCCACCGCCGCGAAATCTATCGCTAATCATGGCAGAACACGCGATCACCGTGGGTAATGCGCAATTGCGCGGAGGCAGGAGCTTGTTCCTGATTGCCGGGCCGTGTGTGATTGAGAGCGAGGAGCATGTCCTCAAGATGGCGCGCGCGATCCGAGAAGTGGCGGAGCGTGCGGGCGTGCCGCTGATCTTCAAGGCGTCGTTCGACAAGGCCAACCGCACCAGTATCCATTCCTATCGCGGGCCGGGCCTGGAGAAGGGTCTCGAAGCGCTGCGAAAAGTCAGAGCGGAGACCGGCTTACCCATTCTCACCGATATCCACGAGCCGGCCCAGGCCGCCCCTGCTGCCAAAGTTTGCGACGTGCTCCAGATTCCCGCGTTCCTTTCGCGCCAGACCGACTTGCTTGTCGCCGCGGGCAAGACTGGCGCGGTGGTCAACATCAAGAAGGGACAGTTTGTCTCGCCGCAGGAGATGCAGCACGCCATCGAAAAGGTCAAAAGCACCGGCAACGAGCGGATCGTGCTGACCGAGCGCGGCACGTCGTTCGGCTATAATAACCTGGTCGTCGACATGCGCTCGCTGGCGCTGCTGCGCCGGTTCGGATACCCCGTGGTGCTGGACGTAACGCACAGTGTGCAGCTTCCGGGCGGTGCGGGCAACGCCAGCGGCGGCCAGCCGGAGTTCATCGAGACGCTGGCACGCGCGGGCGTTGGAGCGGGTTTGGATGGAATTTTTCTCGAAGTGCACGACAACCCCGCCGCGGCGCTGTCGGACGGCTCGAACGCCCTGCCGCTCGAGCAACTGGAGCCGCTGCTCACGCGCCTGGTTGCGCTCGACCGCGTCGTCCGCCCCTGGCTCTAAGGCGATCGCCGCGCGGGTAGCCAAGCGATGCGAATAGCGCGAACGGAGCCCCGCGCGCCCAACAGTCGCGGCTCGATTGCGACATACGTGAAAAAGAAAGCGCCAGCAAAATCGACGCGTCGAACGGCGAAGTCCTCCGCGGCCTCACTCGCCACAGCGCGCGAAGTCCTGCGCACGGAGGCCGACGCCATCGCCGCTCTGATCGGTAGGTTGGACAGCAGCTTTGCGCGCGCGGTCGAGCTGCTGGCCGCCACCCAGGGCCGCGTGATCGTCACCGGCATGGGCAAATCTGGCCTGGTGGCGCGCAAGATTGCCGCCACGCTCTCCAGTACGGGAACGCCCGCCTTCTTTTTACATCCCGCCGAGGCCATTCACGGCGATCTTGGAAAGCTGGTGCCCGGCGACACACTCATCGCGCTCTCCTACAGCGGCGAGACGCATGAGATTTTCCGCCTCGTGGACCGCATCAAGCGGCTGCGCATCCCGCTGATCAGCATGACGGGGAGCCGCGACTCCACGCTGGCCCAGGCCAGCGACGTGCTGCTGGATGTGAGTATCGAGAAGGAAGCCTGCCCGATGAATCTGGCGCCCACGGCCAGCACCACAGCCTCGCTGGCCCTAGGGGACGCGCTGGCGCTAGCGGTGGGCGAGCGCAAGGGTTTCCGCGAGGATGATTTTGCGGAGCTCCATCCGGGAGGCGAGCTGGGGCGCAGGCTCCGGCGCGTGGAGCAGTTCATGCATCCCGTGAAGTCCCTGGCCGTGGTGGGCCCCCAAACGGCAATGCACGCGGTGATTGAAAAGATGTCGCGTGCTGTGCGGCCTGACGGAAGAGCCTTCGGGATCGCCATCGTGGTCGAGAAGGGTCGCCTGGCCGGTGTCATCACCGACGGCGACCTGCGCCGCCTGCTGCAATCCCGCCCTCATCTGATGGAGCAGACCGCGGGCCAGTGCATGACGCGGAACCCGCTCACGATCGGCCCGCGCGAGTTCGCGGCCCGCGGCGTGAACCTCATGGAATCCCGCAAGATCAACGCCCTGCCCGTTGTCGACGACCAGAGCCGCTTGCAAGGGCTGCTACATCTGCACGACCTCTTGCAACTGTTCTAAGCCTTGTCCTCCCGAGGACAAATTGCTGCTTAGTTCGGATTGTTGCTCTGCGTGGCCGTCGCTGCCCTCGGAAGTTGAGCTCGTTTGTGCGCGGCCCTATCAACCCGTCGTCATCGAAGACACCTCGGATAAGTTCACCGCAAATGGTTATAAGTCATGTGCCCATCCATTCTGACCTCAAGCATGCGTTGCTGATAAGGACAACGAGATATGGGTTAGGCAACCTTAAACCGCATTGGAATGGTTGTGCACACGGGGCGGAAGTCAAGCTTCTCGAGGATGGGGCGACTCAGTGGCGAAGCATCCACGACCAGAAAGTCGTACGACCTCTCAATCGCCTCGGCTAAACGACAGCGATACAAGTCCGAGTAAACCTTGCGACCACGCCAGGCTTTGACAACGGCGCCTCCATGCAGTTCAGGAAAGTCAGAGCCGGAAGGAAAATCTGTCCACCCGGTGCCGATTGGCTGACCGTCGGCGTACGCACAGTAGACCGACAGGCCACTAGGACCGGTACGCAAACGGCGCGCCAGCTGACCAACAAGCCACTCAAAGTTTTGACCCCACACTTGCTCTTGCACAGCGACTACGTCGCGCACGCCTTTCTCGTCGCGTACCATTCGGACATCCCAAGGCGATTTTTCGTATTTCGGTATCGATCCATGTCCTTGTAGAGAGTAGATCATGAAGACTTCCATCTCACCAGGGACAAACGATTGCGACTCAAGTAGCTTCTGTAGATTGCTTGGGCGGTCAAACTCATAGACCTTCCACTCGAAGTCCTGGTGCAACGCCTGGAAGTAGGCTATCTGCTCTTGAATTTGCGCAACTTCAAAACCTGTTCTTAGGTTCGCATAGGCAACCAGGCCATCAACTCCTGGGTCTCTGGAGGTGTATCGCATCAAATGGTCAAGCTGATGGGCCTCAAATCCATCGATTCCGATCCGCCTTCGATCGGCACAGTAGCTGTGGAAGACCTCGATTTCGGTCATACTCTACTCTACCTGTTATAAGCTTAGAAGCGGTGCGTGTAAATCATTTTGGCGGCCGCGCGGCGCTCCAGCGTTTCTAACCCCCGCACGGGGTCATCGCGCCAGTTGTGGTTGTAGACGAAGTAAAAATTGTTACCCGGTTGGAGGATCCAGCGGAACCGCGACTGCCAACCGAGTGAGCGGCTGACATTGTCATACTGCAAGCTGTTCACCAGAGAGATCCACGGGCTGAACTGCCACTCGGGGGTCAAGCG
>JBGPJR010000241.1:0-3580 GCA_041485545.1 Terriglobia bacterium | reverse complement strand
GTCCGGGGCTGCCGCGTCCACAACCTCAAGAACATTGATGTGGAGATTCCACACAACGCCCTGACCGTGGTTACCGGCGTGAGCGGGTCGGGCAAGTCCAGCCTGGCCTTTGACACGCTCTACGCCGAGGGCCAGCGGCGCTACGTGGAGTCCATGTCCGCCTACGCGCGGCAGTTCCTGGAGCGCATGGAGCGCCCCGACGCCGATGAGATCACCGGCATCGCCCCGTCCATCGCCATCCGGCAGAAGAACACCACGCGCAACCCGCGCTCCACCGTCGGCACCACCACGGAGATTTACGACTACCTGCGGCTGCTCTACGCGCGCGTGGGACGGACGTTCTGCGCGAACTGCGGGGCAGAAGTGCGGAAGAATACCGTGGACGAGGTAGCCGCGCGCCTGCTCCAGGTTGCCGCCGAGTCGGGGCCAGCCGGCGGCCTGCGCGCTCTCATCCTGTTCCCTCTGCTGCGCTCCGCACCGTCCGCGGGCGCGGCTCCCGCGGAGGCGCCGACGCCACATCCGGAACAAGAAAGCGCCACGGCCGAGCGGCTTCGCGCGCGCTTGTTCGAGCTGCGCAAGCTGGGGTTCAACCGGCTGTATCAGGACGGGCAGATTTACGAGTTCTCCACGCCGGAGTCGCTGCTGGATCTCGATTTTCGCCGGCCGGTTTGGGTGCTGGCCGACCGGCTGGTGATCGCACAGGGGTCGCGCCAGCGCCTGGTGGACAGCCTGGAGATTTGCTATCGCGAAGGCGGCGAAGCGGTGGTGGAGTTTCCCGAGGGTGCCGCTCCAACGCATGCGGCCGAAGCTGGGCCAGCTCGGTTGAGCTTCAACGAGCGATTTGAGTGCAAGGCCTGCGGCATTGCGTATGAAGAACCGGACCCGCGCCTGTTTTCCTTCAACAGTCCCTATGGCGCCTGCCCGCGCTGCCAGGGCTTTGGCAACACCATTGATTTCGATCCGCGCCTAGTGGTGCCCGATCCGACGCGCTCGCTCGATGACGGAGCGGTGGAGCCGTGGACCAAGCCGCGCTACCGGCACTTCTACTACGAGTTTCGCAAGGCGGCGCGCGAGCAAGGCGTGCGGCTGGATGTGCCGTACTGCGAATTGACGCCGGCGGAGAAGGAATTCGTTTGGGAGGGCCGCGCACAAGGCAAGCGCGGACGGCGCGCCTGGGTCGGCGTCAAAGGATTCTTCGCGTACCTGGACCGCAAGAAATATAAGCTCCATGTGCGCGTCTTCCTGAGCCGCTACCGCGGTTACGCGCTGTGCCCGGAGTGCCACGGCGGGCGGCTGCGCAAGGAAGCCTACTACGTGAAGGTCGGCGGCGAAGATCTCCGCGCCGTGTGCCGGATGAGCATCGCGCAGGTCCGCAGGTTCTTCGAGGAAGTGCGCCTCGATTCATTCCACGAGGCGATCGCGGGCAAGATTCTGGAGGAGGTGCGGCAGCGGCTTCGTTATCTCGAGAACGTGGGCCTGGACTACCTGACGCTGGACCGGCTCACGGCCACGCTTTCGGGCGGCGAGGCGCAGCGCATCCAGCTAGCGGCCTCGCTCGGCTCGCAGTTGGTCGGCGCGTTCTACGTGCTGGACGAGCCTTCCATCGGCCTGCACAGCCGCGATACCGGGCGGCTGATCCGCATCCTCCAGGAACTGCGCGAGCAGGGCAACACGGTGCTGGTGGTGGAGCACGACGCGGCGATGATGGAGGCCGCCGACCACATTCTCGATCTGGGGCCGGGGGCCGGGGAGAACGGCGGGCGCGTGCAGTTTGCGGGAGGCTTTCCGGAATTGCTGGGGAGTGGCACGCTGACGGGACGCTATTTGCGCGGCGACCTGCGCATCCATCTGCCGGCGGAGCGGCGTGCTGTAACGCGCCAGCAGCTCCACATCCGCGGAGCCTTCCTTCACAACCTCAAGAATGTGGACGTGGCGATTCCCCTCGGCCTGATGGTAGCCATCACAGGCGTGAGTGGTTCGGGCAAGTCTACGCTAGTCCACAACGTGTTGTACGAGGCGCTGCGCGAGCGCCGCGCGGAAGCCCCTGCCGCAGCGCAGACACAAGACGCGGACGAAGTGGCCGTGGGCGCAAAGCTGGGCTGCCGCGGCGTGGATGGAGCCGAGTTCATTCAGCAGGTCACTCTGGTGGATCAGTCTCCCATCGGGCGCACGCCGCGCTCCAACCCGGTGACCTACATCAAAGCATTTGATCCCATCCGCAGCCTGTTTGCGGAGCAGCCGGAAGCGCGCCGGCGCGGCTACTCGCCGGGCTATTTTTCTTTCAACATCCCCGGCGGGCGCTGTGAGACGTGCCAGGGCAGTGGCACGGTAACCGTGGAAATGCAGTTTCTGGCCGACGTGGAGCTGGTTTGCGAGGAGTGCAAGGGAACACGCTACAAAAGCGGCGTGCTCGAGATTCTCGTTCACGGAAAGAGCATTCATGAAGTCCTGCAACTGACCGTGCGGGAGGCGCTGGACTTCTTTAGTGGAGCCGGCCCGGTCGTGAACCGCCTCCGCATTCTCGACGAGGTGGGGCTGGGCTATTTGCGGCTGGGGCAGTCGGCGACCACGCTTTCGGGCGGCGAGGCCCAGCGCATCAAGCTCGCGGCGCATCTGGCCGCGCGCGAAAGCGAGTCCACGCTGTTCCTGTTCGATGAGCCGACCACCGGCCTGCACTTCGATGACATCAACAAGCTGCTCGCCGCCTTTCGCAAACTCCTGGACGGCGGGGGAAGCATCGTGATCATCGAGCACAACCTGGACGTGATCAAGACGGCGGACTGGGTGATTGACCTGGGGCCGGAGGGCGGAGACGCCGGCGGCGAAGTGGTGGCGTGCGGAACCCCGGAGCAGATCGCGCGCTCCGCCAAATCGCATACCGGCAAGTACCTGCGGCCGGTGCTGGAACGTCACAAGCAATGGGGAGAATCGTTGGCAGAATGAAGAGCGATTGTCGCCACCGTAAGGGAACGTTCCCGGCGATCCGCGTCTGTGCGCTGCTGGGGCTGCTTCTGATGCTGCTTACTGCCGCGGGTCGAGCCCAGACCACCGAAGAACTGCTGCAGCAGGCCGACAGGGCCCTGCAGAAGGAGGATTACGCCGCCGCGGCTACGGCGCTCGAAAGCTATCTCGCAAAGGATCCGCAGAACTACAGCGCCAAGTTTAATTTGGCTCTGGCCTACAGCATGATTGGCCGGCAGTCGGAAGCCATCACCCAATATCAGCAGGTGCTGGCACAGGTGCCCGAATTGGTCCCGGCGCACCTCAACCTCGGCATTCTGCTGCTGCAGCAGGGGAACGCCGCCGAGGCACTGGAGCACTTCCAGCGGGTCACGGACCAGCAGCCGGATCACTGGGCGGCGCAGGTAAATCGTGCGGCCGCCTTGGTGGCTCTGAACCGACTTCCCGAGGCGCGGCAAGCCTACGAACAGGCGCTGCGGCTGCAGCCCGGCGACGCCCAGACGCATCTGGCCTATGCCAAGGTGTTGGAGCCGCACGATCCCGCCGCGGAACAGCACCTGCGCCAGGCGCTGCAACTGGACCCCTCGCTGGAGGAAGGCTCGCTGCTGCTCGCCAGTCT
>JBGPJR010000240.1:0-3618 GCA_041485545.1 Terriglobia bacterium | reverse complement strand
GCTGGTGGCGGGGACGAAGCTTCCCATCTGCGCCAGGATGGCGATCAGCGCGGCCTGGCGCAAATACGTAGATTTCCCTCCCATGTTGGGCCCTGTGATCAGCAGGATGCGGTTGCTGTCGGAGTCGAGGAACAGATCATTGGGAACAAAGCGCTCGGCCTGCTGCTCCTCGCCGAGCCGTTCCAGTACCGGATGCCGCCCCGCGACGATTTCCAGCACGCCGTCGTCGGAGCAGGCGGGCCGGCAGTAGTTGTGCTCCGCTGCCAGCGCCGCGAAATTCACCAGCACGTCCAACTCGGCAACAACGGCCGCGGTTCGCCGGATGCGGCTGGCGTGCTCGCCCACCGTGGAGCGTAGCTCCAAAAACAAACGCTGCTCGATCTCCTGCATGCGCTGCTCGGCATCGAGCACCCTGCGCTCATACTCTTTGAGTTCCGGCGTGGTGTAACGCTCGGCAGCGACCAGCGTCTGTTTGCGCTCGTAGCGGCTGGGGACCAGCGGCAGGTTGGGCCGCGAGACTTCTATGTAGTACCCGAACACGTCATTGAACTTGATCTTGAGCGAAGTGATGCCGGTGAGACGGCGCTCGGTGGCTTCCATCTGCGCGATGGTCTGCTTGCCCGTCTGGCTCAGTGTGCGCAACTCGTCGAGTTCCGCATGGTATCCCTCGCGGATGACGCCGCCCTCGGCGAGCGAAGGAGGAGGCGAATCGACGAGTGCTCCTTCCAGGAGGGAGCGGACATCGGCCAGCTCGTCCAATTGCTCCGCCAGCTCCTGCCAGCGCGCCGCCTTCCACTCCCGCAGCAGCGCCCGCAACGCAGGCAGCGGCACCAGTGAATTACGCAGTCCCGCCAGGTCGCGCGGCGCAGCCGTCCCCAGCGTGACTTTGCTGAGCAGCCGCTCGAGATCCTGCACGCCGCGCAGTTCCGATTCCGCCCTGCCGCGACTGACCGCCTGGCGAACCAGTTCCTCGACCGCGGCGCGGCGCTCTTCGAGGATCTTGCGGTCGAGCGACGGTCGCAGCATCCAGGCCTTCAGCAAACGCGCGCCCATGCTGGTCGCCGTGCGGTCCAGCACCGAGAGGAGCGTCGCTTCCTTCATTCCGGAATAGAGCGGCTCGATCAGCTCCAGGTTCCGCACGGTCACGGAGTCCAGCACCATCCACTGGCGGCGCTCGTAGAACGAAACGCGGTCCAGGTGCGCCAGGCTGCCCTGTTGCGTCTCCTGGAGGTAATGAAGCAGCGCGCCCGCCGCGCAGACCGCCTGCACGTGGTTCTCCAGCCCGAAGCCGTCCAGCGAGTGGACGCGGAACTGTTGGGTGAGCAGGCGCGAGGCGTAGTCGTATCCAAACGCCCATTCCTCTATGGGCGTGCGCGTCACGCCTGGCATGCCGGGAACTCCATTGGTCGCGGCGAGGAGTCTGGCTGGCTCGGCAAATAGTGGCGAGCCGGCGGGAAAGAGCAGCTCCCGCGCGCTCAGATGCGCGACCTCTTCGGCACACTGGGCCGGTTGGTCCTCGCCGTCGAGCTCGGTGGCGCGGAACTCGCCCGTGGACAGGTCCACGCAGGCCAGCCCGATGCCGCTCCGGGACGGCGCCGCCGCGACCAGGTAATTATTGTCCCGCGGCGAGACGATCGACGGATCGGCGGCGGTGCCGGGCGTAACCACGCGCGTCACCTCGCGCTTCACCAGTTGCTTGGCAATACGCGGATCCTCCACTTGGTCGCAAATGGCCACCTTGAAGCCCTTCTGAATCAGCTTGGCGATATAGGACTGGGCGGCATGATGCGGCACACCGCACATCGGAATGGCAACGCCCTTCTCCTTATTGCGCGAGGTCAGCGTGATCTGAAGCTCGCGGGCAGCCACAACGGCGTCCTCAAAGAACAGCTCGTAGAAGTCCCCGAGGCGGAAGAAAAGCAAAGCGTGCGGGAAACGCTTCTTGATGGCCGTGTACTGCCGCATCAGCGGCGTGGAGGGTTCCGACATGCTCTCCTTTGCCCGATGGGAGAGTATTATGCATGGGTTGCTTGGCTCGGGGCAAACCGCGCAGGAAGCGCAGGGTGGTTTGCCGAATCGCGTATAATACGGACGGAGGTCCTTTTCGTCAGATGGGCGATCTCTGGCTGCGCATTGCTCTCATCCTCTATTCGCTCGGACTGCTGCACGCCGTCCTGACCGTGATGCAGCGGCGGCAGAAATTGTTCCGGGTCGCTTTCGGAGCTATCTTCCTCGGTACGATTCTGCACCTGGTGGCATTAGTGGAAGACGGGCTGGCCATGGGGCATTTCCCTGCCACCAATTTGCGCGAAGCCGCCTCCCTCTCCGCATTTCTACTGGCCGCGTCGTTTCTGCTGGTGCATTGGCGGTACCGGTTTCAGTCGCTCGGCGTATTCCTGTTCCCTCTGGTGTTTGTGCTGACGCTGCCGGCGGCGCTGGGGCAAAGTTCCGGGCCCTGGGAGCTGCCGCTGCTGCGCACCACTTGGCTGTACTTGCACGTCTCGCTGATCATTCTGGGGAATACCGCATTCTTTCTCACGTTTGTCGCAGGAGTGATGTATCTCATCCAGGAGCGCGAGTTGAAATCCAAGCGCCCGCACGCCTTCTACTACCGGCTCCCACCGCTGGAGTCGATTGACGATCTGGCGTATAAATCGCTGGCGATCGGGTTTCCTTTCATCACGCTGGGTATCGTGAGCGGCGCGGTGTGGGCCAGCTCCGTGTGGGGGAGCTCCTGGCCGACGGATCCCAAGATCGCCTGGTCGTTTGCAACCTGGCTGATCTATCTTTCTCTATTGTGCGTCCGATGGGTGGCAGGCTGGCGCGGCCGCAAAGCGGCTTACTTTGCCATCGTCGGCTTTGTCGCGATTGTGGTTACCTGGGGAACCAATAGCGGCTTGCACTCCTTTGGGATGCCCTAGGAGCAGCGGGCGAGGCCGTCGTAATCTCATGAACTTTGTTGTCACGGGACTGAGCCATAAGACCGCTCCTATTGAAGTGCGGGAGCAGCTGGCTTTTCCCGAGGGCCGTTTGCCCGAAGCGCTGCGCTTGGTAGCTTCCCTCGGCGGCGTGCGCGAGGTGATGATCCTCTCCACCTGCAACCGCGTCGAGATCGTCGCCCGGACAGAAACGGACAGCGACCTGACTCCCGCGCTGGCGGAATTTCTGGCCGACTTCCATCGTCTTTCCCTTTCCCACATCGCGCCGCACCTCTATCATCTGCGCCAGCGGGAGGCCCTCCGGCACTTGTTCCGCGTGGCATCGAGTTTGGATTCCATGATTGTCGGGGAGACGCAGATCCTGGGTCAGGTGAAAGCAGCCTACGCCACCGCGCGCGCGACCGGAACGCTGCGCGGGCTTCTGGAGGAAGCCATCACGCGATCCTTCAGCGTTGCCAAGCGCGTGCGCACGGAGACCGGGGTCGCCGCCTCGGCGGTTTCCGTAAGCTACGCGGCGGTGGAGCTGGCGCGCAAGATTTTCGGCACCCTCGAAAATAAGTGCATCCTGCTGGTCGGGGCAGGCAAGATGAGCGAACTGGCGGCCCGGCACCTCCTCAACAACGAGGGCGCGCAGATCTTCGTCACCAATCGCACGGCGGCGCGCGCGCAGGAGCTTGCG